>JAEHDN010000202.1 GCA_016880395.1 Candidatus Eiseniibacteriota bacterium | reverse complement strand
GGGCTTTCAGTCACCGGCTGGATGGCGCCGCGGGCTTCGAGGTTGCGCAACGCCGAATACACGTTGGCCCGCGGCAATCCGGCCACCTTGGCAATTTCGTAGGCGGTCGCCGGATGCCGGGTCGCCAGCGCGGCGTAAGCCCTGGCCTCGTAATCGGTAAATCCGAGTTCGCGCAACGCGGCGGCCAGCGGCAGCGCGGGACGGCCGCTCCTGCTCGAGGCGATCGGTGCAGCGCGCGCGTCGACGGCGCGGGGGAGCCGGCGATGAGCCGCCTCCGGATCCTCCACGTGGATTCCGAGCGCACGTGGCGCGGCGGCGAGCGGCAGGTGCTCGAGCTGATGCGCCGCCAGCGCGCGAGGGGAGACGAGCCGCACGTAGCGGCCCCCCGAGGGAGCGCGCTCCTGAGTCGCGCGTCCAGCGAGGGCCTGTCGGCGCATGCGGTCCCGATGCGGGGCACGTGGGATCTCGGCTCCGTGCTCGCCCTGGCCGGTCTTCACCGCAGCCTGCGCCCGGACGTCGTGCACTGGCACGCGGCGCGCGCGCACGCCCTCGGCGCGATGGCCGCGCTCGCCTCGCCCGGTCCGGCCCGCGTGCTCTCGCGCCGCGTGGACTTTCCCGTTCGAGGGTCGCTGGGCAGCCGGGCCCTCTATGGCCTCCGCCGCGAGGCGACGATCGCGATCTCGGACGGCGTGCGGGACGCGCTCGTCCGGAGCGGTCTCGACCCCGCGAGCATTCGCGTCGTGCGGAGCGGCATCGACCTGAGCCCGTACGAGGCGCCGTTCGACCGGGACGCGATTCGCGCTCGGCTCGGGACCCTGCCGGGGGACTTCCTGGTACTGCAGGTGGCGGCGCTCGCGCCGCACAAGTCGCAGCGCGATCTCCTCCTGGCCGCGCGGATCGTCCTGGACCGCCATCCCGAGGCGCTCTTCTGGATCGCGGGCGAGGGGATGCTCCGGGACGAGCTGGAAGAGCAGCACCAGGCGCTCCACCTGGGCGATCGCGTCCGGCTCCTGGGCTTTCGCGATGATGTTCCAGATCTGCTGCGCGCGGCCGATCTATTCTGCGTTTCCTCCTACCTCGAGGGGATGGGGACGTCCACCTTGGACGCGATGGCCGCTGGGCTCCCGGTCGTGGCAACGAACGTGGGCGGGATTCCGGAGATCGTCGAGGAGCGTGCCACCGGGCTCCTCGTGCCTCCGCGGGATCCGGCGGCTCTGGCGGAGGCGGTGCTGGCCCTCGCCGGCGATCCGGCGCTCCGGGTCACGATGGGTGGGCGCGCGCGGGAGCGGGTGCGGGCGTTCTCGGCGGACCGTACGGAAGAGGAGACGCGAGCGGTGTACGTAGAAGCGATCCGGGCGGTCGATTGACCGCGTAAGACCAAGCTGCTAGAGTCGTTCCGCGTTCGGTTAGCGCTCAACCCGAGGGTGACCATGCCTGAGTTCCTGCCCGTCCTCTTCTACGGCGTCCTGCTCCTGGGCGCTCTCGTTCTCGTCCACGAGCTGGGCCACTTCCTGGTCGCGAAGTGGCTGGGCGTCCGGGTCATCTCCTTCTCCATCGGGATGGGGCCCAGGCTCTTCGGCTTCACCCGCGGAGGGACCGATTACCGCATCTCGGCGCTTCCCTTGGGCGGCTACGTGCGCATGGCGGGGGATACGCCCGAGGCCGAGGAGCGCACCGGCGCGCCCGACGAGTTCCTCTCCAAGCCCTGGTGGGCGCGCGCGCTGATCACGGCCGCGGGTCCGGGCGCGAACCTCGTGTTCGCGCTCCTCGTGAACATGGCGATCTTCCTCATCGGCGTCGAGGGGCGCGATTACTCGACCGCGGTCTCCCGGGTGAAGCCGGGCTCGGTCGCCGAGCGCGCAGGGCTCGAGGCTCGCGACCACATCGTCGCCTACGCCGGCCATCCCGCGCGCACCGTGTCCGAGCTGTCGAGCGCGATCGAGTCGGCGGGAGCCGACAAGTCGGGTAAGCCACTCCCCCTCACCATCGAGCGGGACGGCGAGTCGAAGACCCTCGAGCTCCGGCCGCAGGATGTCGACGCCTTTGCGGATGGCCTCGACTGGGACATGGGCACCGAGGTGGGGCAGGTCCTGATCGGCTATCCCGCCTACGACAACGGGCTCCGCGAAGGGGATGAGATCCTTCGCATCGACGGGCAGCGCGTCCTCCTCTGGACCGACCTCTCCACGATTCTCCGGAGCAAGCCGAACACGGAGCGGACGCTCCTCGTGCGCCGCGGCGAGCAGACCTTCCAGGTGCATCTGAAGACGAGCCCCGAGGGCACGATCGGCATCTCGCCCCCCGAGCGGCTGACCTACAAGCAGAGCTTCCCGCCGCTCAAGGCGCTCTCGCTCGGCGTGCAGCAGACCTTTTGGGTGACCGGCCAGATCTACTCCGGCCTGTGGTCGTTCGTCACCGACCCGATGCGGCTCCGCACCACCGTGGCGGGGCCGATCGCGATCGCGCAGGTGGCGCGGCAGCAGGCCAAGGGAGGGCTCCAGCAGCTCGTGACGTTCGCGTCGTTCATCAGCCTCGCGCTGATGGCGATGAACCTCCTGCCGATCCCGATCCTGGACGGCGGGCACATCCTCTTCGCGTTCATCGAGGCGGTGCGCCATCGCCCGCTCTCGCTCAAGACGCAGCTCTTCTTCCAGCGCATAGGCCTGTTCGTGCTGATGGGCCTGGTCGTCTTCGCGTTCTACAACGATCTGAGCCGCGTCGGCCAGCGCCGGCGCGCGGAAGCGGACATCGACCGGCGGCTCCAGACCACATCCCCGAGCGATACGGCCGCCGCGACGCACGCCCCCTGATCGCGCCGCGGGGGCACCACCTCGCCGGGTGGGGCCGGACGGGGCTCTTCGCCCCGGCGCGGTGGCTTCCCGTGCTCCTCGCATCGATCCTGGCCCTCGGCGTGCCCCGCGCGCGGGCCGCCGATGACGGGGAGATCTCCTTCGAGCGCGAGACCCACAAGGTGGAGATCGCCGGCAACGAGTCCTTCGACGACGGTCGGCTGAAGGATCTCCTCCGCACGCGCGGCGGCTCGTTCTGGAAGCCGTGGAACAAGCACCCGCTGCGCCAGGACTACCTCCAGGCGGACCGCGCCACCCTCGAGTCCTTCTATCGCCGGAGCGGGTTCCTCTACGCCCGCGTCGACAGCGTGGTCACCCGGGAGGCGGGAAGCCCGACGAAGGAGGACGTGATCTTCTACGTCCACGAGGGCCCGCGCGCCTACATCCGTGCGATCGCGATCGAGGGAACCGGCCCCATGAGCGACGCGCAGGTGCGGGAAGAGCTCCTCTATCAGGTCGGGTCGCCGCTCGAGTTCGGCGTCCTGGCGGCGAGCCGGGATTCCGTCACCTATCAGTACGCGGATCGGGGCTACGCGCTTGCGAACGTGTCGGACTCGCTCAAGGTGGACAGCACCAGCGTGTCCGTCCGCTATGCGATCCGCCCCGGGCCGCTCGTCCGCATGGGGGACATCCAGGTGGAGGGGACGAGCCGGACCAAGCCCCTCTACGTGACCCGGGAGCTCCTCTTCAAGCGAGGAGACATCCTCCTTCGGTCCAAGCTGATCCAGAGCCAGCAGCGGATCTTCGATTCGGGCCTCTACAGCGACGTGCAGATGGAGCTGGGAAAGGTGGACAGCGCGACCGCCATGAGCGATCTCGCGGTGACGGTGCGCGAGCGGAAGATGGGATGGGTGGACGCCGGCGTCGGTTATGGCACCATCGACCAGCTCCGTCTGACGGGGCAGTGGGGACAGCGAAACATCTTTCGCTCCTCGATGCGTCTCGTCGCGACGGGCCGGATCGGCATCCAGATCGACACCAACCCCATCCACACCCATGCGGGAGACCGCCGGATCGATCTCGCGCTGACGCACCCGTGGCCGCTCGGCGTTCGCGTGCAGACGACGCTCGGTGTCTACGCCGAAGAGGAGCCCATCGTCCAGGTAACGGACCAGTTCCCGATCCAGGCGTTCGGCGGCTCGCTCGTGCTCTCGAGCTCCTTCTTCCGGAACACGCGAAACGCGGCCTCGTACGAGCTGCGTCACGTCACCAAGGACAGCCTCCTCGCGCTCGGCAACACGAACGACTCGAGCTACACGACCCACCGCATCGCGCTCACGTTGGAGCGCGACACGAGGCTCTACATCTTCAATCCGACGAACGGCAGCGACCTGTACGGGCGCGTCGAGTTCGTGGCCGGTGCGCTTCCCGGCGCGAGCCAGTACACCCTGACCACGACGCAGGCAACCCGGTACCTGCGCCGTGGACG
>JAEHDN010000022.1 GCA_016880395.1 Candidatus Eiseniibacteriota bacterium | reverse complement strand
CGGCGTCGTCGATGTGCACCGCGTGGCTGAACGCGCCGCGGAAGCTCTTCACCGTCCCTGTCTTGACGCCGCCGTGGCACGGCGCGCACGTCTCGGGCTTCTGGATGACCGCCGTCTTGTGATGGCAGGACTCGCACCCTGAGGGCCCGAAGCGGGTGATCTCGCCTTCCGGCTTCTGATCGTGCGGCCGGTGGCAGGTCGCGCATTCGATCTTGTGGCCCACCACATGGGGCGCGTGGGCATACCGGCGCCCGAAGGTCTCGCCGCGCTGCTCCTCGATGCCCGAGTGGCACTGGAGGCACGGGGACTGGTAGGGCGGCTCCGGCCAGGGGCGCGGCAGGGGCGCGAGACCCCGGGTCCGCCTCGCCTCGTTCATGAACTCGTGCGACTTGCTGAGCAGTGCGTACGCGTAGGGGATGTTGTGCACCCCGTGACCCCGGGTCACGAGTCCCAGGTTGAAGCGCGCGTCGGTCAGGAGCGTCCCGACCGGGCCCCCGAGCGCGCGCGCGGTCTGGTCGAGCTGCTCCGCGAGCGCCGCGGTGCGGCGCTCGGAGCCCTGCTTCCAGCTCTGGTAGATCATCTCGTACCGGGCTCCGTGGCACGACATGCAGGAGACATCGGAGGCGCGCTTCACGCCGCCCATGCTTCCGTGCGGCCCCGTCTCCATCTGGTGGCAGCCCTCGCAGCGCACGCCCGCGGCGAACATCACGCTCGGCATGGCGGGCACTCCCTTGCCCCCGGTGCCGGTGTAGAGATCGAGCTGTGGCGAGTGGCCGGTCTCGTGGCACGCGCTGCACTCGCTCGCCGCACTCGCGATCCGGGCGGACGCGGTCTTGAGATTCACCTTCTCGACGTGCTCGAGGTGGAGATGGCAGTCCATGCAGTCCACCTTGTGCTCGGTCACGTGCTTCTGATGGAGCAGCACGCTGTCGCCGTACTTCTCGAGCCGCGCGGTCTGGTTGTGGCACGTGGCGCAGCGCTCGCGCGGGACCTCGCCCGTGCTCCCCTTGGGCTGCGCGTGGCACCAGGTGCACTGCATGCCGAACTTCTCGGCGTTGGCGTGGTCGAACACGCCGTCCGCGACCTTCACCTGCTTCTGCGGGTTCAAGTGGCAGAGCGTGCACCGGGCCGTCCCCTCGCCCGCCTTCTGTCCCTTGAAGTGGCAGAGGATGCAGGTCGAGGTCGTAACGGCGATATGGCTTCCCTGGACGATCTGCGAGTGGCACGACGTGCAGCGGAGCGTCTTGCCGCGGCGCATCTCGAGGAGATGGGCCGAGTGGTCGAACTGGACGTCCCCGAGCATCTCCTTGCCCATGATGAGCCGCCGCTCGTGGCACCTGAGGCAGGCCGCGTCCTCGATCTCGGTCCAGGGCTTGGTGCCATAGGTGCCCGTGAAGTAGCTCGCCACCATCGAGAGCGCTTCCCACTTCTTCCGGATCTCGGCGCTCGGACCGGGCGGGATGTGACACTCGACGCAGGCCACGTTCTTGTGCGACGAGTGGCGCCACGACTCGTAGTAGGGCTTCATGATGTGACACGTGCCGCCGCAGAAGCTCGGTTGGCTGGTGACCTGGACCGAGACCAGGATCAGCACGAACGCGAAGGCCATGAAGATGCCGGCCGTCAGCGCGGCGGTGCGGGCTGGCGTCGTGCGGATGCGCTCGGTGATCTTCGAGAGAGGGTTCGTGGGCTCGGACGTCACCGGACCGAGGTGCTCCGCGCGATCGCCCGCCGCCGCCAGCGAAGCAGGATGGCTGCCGTCAGGATCAGATAGAACCAGAAGAGCCCAAGGCCGACGTAGCGCCACCACCGGCCCTTGAGCTTCTCGTCCACCTCACGGCTCACCTCGGCCGCGATCGACCGGGCGCGCCGCGTGTGGGGCTCGACCGCGGTCGTGTCCACGGTGTGGGTCGCCGGCGCGGCCTCCATCAGGGCGGTGCGGGCGTCCTCGAGACGAGCCTGGTAGTCCTCGACGTAGAGCGGAATCTTCTCGGCCCGACTCACGCGCTCACGCGCGCGATCGATCTGCGCCGACGCGTCGGCGAGCATGGTCTGGATGCGTCCCGCCACCGCGCCTTCGGGCGTGCCCGGTTTGTGGCAGCTGTCGCACGTCTTCTCGAACGCGGTCGCCGCGATCCGCGTCGTCTTGTGATTGCCGTGACAGACGGCGCAGTCGGAATGGCCGCCTCGCCGGACGGCGCCCCGGTGGGGTGAGCTCATGAAGAACGAGCGCACCTTGCCGTGACACTGGCCGCACACCTTGTCGACATCCCGCGCTCCCGGCTGGGCGGTCGCGTGGCTACCGTGACAATTGGCGCACTCCGGTGCCGCGTTGTTGTTGCCGACGAGGAGCGCATGTCCGTGGATCCCAGCCTTGTAGTCGGCGAGCGGGCTTCCCGGAGTCGCGGGCCGTGCCGGGTCTCCGTTCCCGCCGTGGCACCGGCCGCACGTCGTCGGCACGTTGTGTCGCGCGACCATGCTCAGCGGGTCGTCGGCCGGGCGGATCTCGTGCACACCATGGCAGTCGGTGCAGACCGCGGCGTTCATAGTCCCACGCGCGAGGGCGAGGCCGTGCGCCGAGGTGCGGTAGAGGGCGAACTGGTCGGACGGGAGCTGGTACGGCCGCATGCGTGCGACGTCGCTGTGGCAGGATCCGCAGAGCGCCGGAATGTCCGCGCGCCGCGGGCGCCCGCGATAGCCGCTCCCCCGGTGTGCTTCCGCGATGGTGATCGCGTCCGGGTTGCCGCCGTGGCACGAGATGCAGCCGATCTCTTCGCTCTTGTGGATCCCCTTGTCGAACTTGACGCGGATGTCCGAGTGGCAGACCCCGCACATCCGCGTGGTCTTGGTCGGCTTGGAGTCCGTCGGCACGGCCGCGAGCGGATGCGAGGCGCGCTCGTGGAGCGGGCTCGGCGGCGGGAGCACCACCTTCTCGGCCACGGGCGTAGCTGACGTCGCCGCGGGCGAGGGCGCTGCGGGGGCAGGCGCGTCGGGCGCCGGCGCCGTCTTCGTGGAATCCTGCGCGTGCGCCCCGTGCGTCCAGGCAAGAGCCGCGACGATCGCCGTCGCGAAAGCCGAACGACCCATCGTCCGCCACGCGGTCATCGCGACACCTCCAGGAACCAGCCCTGCCAGGTGAGGAGCACCCAGATCACGAGGAGCGCGAGCCCGGCCGCGAGGAAGGCGCGGTTTCGCGCGCCTGTCCCCGGGCTCCGGTCGAGGAAGGGGAGGAAGAGGAAACCGGCCAGGAGCCCGTCGAGCAAGAGCCCGCGCACGAATCGCGGCAGGAGCCCCGGAACCGCCTCGAGCACCGCGTGCGGCGCGAGGAGGTACCAGGGCGCGTGGGCGTTCGGGGGCGTCGCGAAGGGGTCCGCCTGAACGTCGAACGGGATCGGCACGATGATCGCGAAGGTGAGCAGCACGCCCAGCATGAGGAGCACGAGCAGGATCATGTCGATGCCCGCGATGCGGAGCGCGCGTCCGACGCGCGGCTTCTGCGCCGCGTCGAGCGGAAGGGGAACGCCCACGCGACGGATGCTCGCGAAATGCAGGTAGAAGAGGATCAGGAGCACGAACGGGAAGCCGCCGATATGGAGCACGTAGAAGCGCGTCAGGATGAGCGAGTCGAGCCCCTTTCCGCCCACCAGGAAGGTCACGATCGGGCCGATCAGGGGAAGCGCGTCGATCACCTCGCGCGCCCGGATCGTGGTCCAGTAGCCGCGCGCGTCCCAGGGCAGGAGCCGCCCGGTCAGGTCGGTGAACGTGGCCACGACGAACGCGAGCACGCCGACCATCCAGATGATCTCCCGGCCGCGGCCGTAGAGGCCTATGGAGAAGAACCGGATCACGCGGAAGGCGAGGAGGAAGAGGAAAAGAATCGAGGCCCATGCGTGCACCTGGTGGACGAGCGACCCGAAGCTGACGTCGCGAGCGATCGCGACCACGGACGGATAGGCGGCGTCGGCCGTCGGCTGGTAGTAGAAGGCGAGAAGGATGCCCGTGGCGCCGAGGAGGAGGAAGAGCACGAAGGCGAGGAGGCCGAGGAGCCTCGGCCAGCGTTCGTAGTAGGACATCGGCTGCGAGAGTGCCTCGCCGAGCGCCTCCCGGAGCGGCTTCCTCGTGTCCAGCTCCGCGGGAAGGAGCCCGAATACCGTGAGGAGCGACGCGATCTCGGTCAGGTTGACGCGCCGCTCGAGCCAGCTCCGGGAGTCCGGAGGCGGCGTCTGGGTGTCCCTCGGGGCGTCGCTCATGTGAAGACCACGATCTCGTCGGATCGGATCTCGGCGGAATATTGGCGGAGGGGCTTCTTGGGCGGCCCGGAGAGCACGTTGCCGGTCTTGTCGAAGACGCCGTCGTGGCAGGGGCAGAGGAACGTGCTGTTGTCGCGATTCCAGTGGAGGATGCACTGCATGTGCGTGCAGACGGCGGAGACGGCCATCACCTGCTGATCGGCGAGCCGGACCACGAAGATCGGCTCGAGGCCGTGTCGGACGAACCGGGATTCACCGATGGCGAGGGATGAGAGGGTGCCGGCCCGGATCATCCGCTCCCCGACGCGGGGGCCGTGCTCCGGGGGCTTGAGGAAGGAGGCGGTCATGATGCCGGCGGCCGGGGCCCAAAGCGCCAGGAATCCGGCCGTCAGCCATTTGAGGAATCCCCTCCGTTCCTGATCCGCGGTCTCGTCAGCCACGTCCATCCTCCATGCGCGACCGGGCGGCCGCGTTGGTCGATGCCGCTGGAGCGCCCTGCGTCGCGTCGAGGGCCTTCGCCGACGTCGCCTTGGCCTCCGCCTCCCGGGCCGCTTCCAGGGCCCGGATCTCCTCCTCGTGCCGCTTCCGCTCGATCGCCTCCAGCTCCAGGGGGTGCTCGTCCCGCATCTCCTCCTCGGAGAGGGTCCCCTTCAGCCAGGCGAGGTTCATCGGGTAGACATCCGGGTTGAATATCACGAAATACAGGTGCCACACCAGAATGGCAAGCGTCGCGAGCACGGCCTCGTAGACGTGCACCAGCCGCGCGGCGTCCCAGCCGAGCTTGCTCACCATGGCGATCATGGGGTCCTGGAACCACAGGATGACTCCCGTGATGGCCATGACGATCGTGCCCCAGACGAGCGCCCAGTACTCGCTCTTCTCGATGTACGAGAACCGGCCGAACCGGGGGCGCTCCTGGATGAGGCCGACATAGAAGCGGAGGGCCTGGCCCGCCTGCTTGAGATCCGACGGCCGGAGCATGATGTCGCGCAGGAATTGCCGCCCCCGCTCGGTCGCCGTGACGTAGACCACGTGGCCGAGCGAGGCCAGGACCATGACCACGCCGGCGATCCGGTGGATGATCCCGCGCCACTCGAAGATCGTTGCGCTGAACCGGCGAACGCCTTCGGAGAGCCAGGCCTCCGGATAGCGCAGCGCGAATCCCGTGAGGACCAGGGTGGTGAAGCTCGTCACGAGGAGCGCGTGCTGGATTCGCTCGCTCCGCGTCATGCGCACGTAGAGCGTCGTTCCGCCCCCGTGATGATCCGCGGAGGCGAGCCCGCGCCGCACCTTGAGCTTGTGGATGGACTTCCGGACGAAGTCGAATACGTTGTGCGTGAACATGCCGCCGATCGTGAGGCCGATCAGGATCGTGTAGATCCACCCGATCCAGAAGAGGAGGGGGCTCTCCGCCTGGGTGGCCTCCACGTGCACCTTCCCCTTCGTGAACGCGACCGAGGCGCCCGCATGGCACTTGCCGCACGTCTTCGCGAGGTTCGCCGGGTAGATGGTGCTGCGTGGATCGGTGGACGGGAGGATGCCGTGCGATCCGTGGCAGGACGCGCAGTTCGCCGCCGAGACCGATCCGCCGCGGATCGCGAGACCGTGGAAGGAGTCGGTGAACGTCTTGAAGCGGTCGTTCCGGATTCCGTACTTCGATGCCAGCTTGACCGAGGAATGGCATGGCGAGCAGACGCGCTCCGAGACGTTGGCGGGCGCGACGGGGGAGTTCGGGTCCTTGGCCTTCAGGATCCCGTGCTCGCCGTGGCAGTCGGTGCAGGCCGGGGAATCGAGGTTCCCCTTGGCCATGGCGACGCCGTGCACGCTCGTCGTGTACTGCGCGGCGATCTTGTCGTGGCACTTGCCGCAGGTCGCGGGAACGCGACTCTTCGCGGCCAGCGAATTCTGGTCGTTGCCCTTCGCCATGTCGTGGCTGCCGTGGCAATCGATGCAGGTCGGCGCATCCACCTTGCCCGCGTGGAGCGCCGCTCCATGAACGCTCTTGTCGTAGGAAGCGATGAACCCGGCCTGCGGGCCCACGCGTGCCCGGACCTTCGGATCGTCGAGGTGGCAGGAGAGGCAAAGCTTCTCCTGCTCGACCTTCCGCTCCACCGTCACGGGTCCTGCGCCCGTGACCCCCTTCTGATGGCAGGTCACGCAGGTCGGCGCCTCGGCCAGACCCTGCGCCGCGGCCCGCCCGTGGGCCGAGCGCTCGTAGTGCTCGACCTCGGTCGCATGGCACGCGCGGCACGCGGCCTCGGGATGCTTTGCGTCGGCCGCCGCGGCGCCGCGCGCCGCCGCCTGGACGGCGTGCGTGCCGTGGCAGCTCTTGCAGGCCGCCGGGCCGCTCTTCCGGAATGCCTCGACGACCATCGCCTCGTGGAAGGTGTGCCTCTTGGCCACGTTCTTGTGACAGGACTCCGTGCACGCCACCGGCGTGATCCTGGCCCGGTGCGGCTCCTGGTCCGGATCGAAGCCGACGTGGCACTCGACGCACGCGACGCGCGCATGCGCGGACCCGGACAGGACGCCGGGAGTGAGGTAGAGGGACACCCGCTTCCCGCTTCGCGTCATCGAGAGGGTCTCGTCGTCCCCGTGGCAGGCGAGGCAGTCGGCGTTGGTGGGAGCCGCGAGCGCGTGCGCCAGCCCGAATGCCGAGGCGAGGGCGAGCGCCGCGGCCGTCACCAGCGCCAGCGCTGCGGCCGGCGCGGACCACCGGAGGGATCTCATCGGTAGGCGAAGACCATGGCGTAGATGATCCAGAGCACGATGAGCGTGCCCACGGTGAGCGCGGTCCATGCGAACGCGCGGATGGTCCGGATCACGATCGGAGGATAGGCCTCGACGAGGCGGGACTCGAGCCGCCCCGTCCGGACGAGATCCTCGAACTCGCCCGGCTTGTCCTCGCGGAACTCCCGGATCGGCATCTGGCCGGTGAAGATCACGAGGTCCATGGGGAATTTCTCGGGACGCAGGTGCGTGTTGAAGAAGTGCACCGTGAAGATGAACCCGACCGCGAGGAGCGCCTCGTCGCTGTGGATGATGGTGGCGATGTTGATCATCCAGCCGGGGAAGACCGTCGTGAAGAGCACCGGAAACCAGAGGACGAGCCCGGTCGAGCCGATGACCATCATGCCCCAGAACACGGCGAAGTAGTCGAACTTCTCCCAGTAGGTCCAGCGGCCGTACCGCGGGCGCGGCGCCTTGCCCAGGAACCAGAGGATGCTCCCGACGAACTCGGAGAGATCTCGCCTGGTGAACATCATCGTGTCCGGCCCGAAGATCAGCTTGGCCCAGGAGCCGTAGTCGCGGCTCTTGCGCAGCACCAGGTCCGTGATGTGCGTCGCGAACGTGATGATGAGGAGGATCGCCCCGACGCGGTGCACGTACCCGGCGGATTCGAAGCCGCCGAACATCCGCGAAAGGACCCGCGCCCATCCCGTGTAGGAGAACTTGAGCGTGAGTCCGGTCAACGCAAGAGTCATGAAGCTCACGATCATGACCACGTGCTGGACCCGGTTGAGCCGCGTGAAGCGGCGGTACTGGAGCGGAAGGGGAAGCGCACGGGCTGGTTCCCCCACCGCCTGTCCGACCGGCGCCCCGGCCTGGACCGTGGACGCAGCCGGAGCCGCGGACGCGGCAGCGGACGGTTCCGGCGCGCCGGACTCCGGGCCCCGGTCTTCCGGGGGGCGGGCCGAGGGCTCAGGCGTCATGGGTCTCCTGGCCTTCTTCCTTGTCCCGCGCGCGGCGCAACTCGAGCGCGCGCGGCAGCCAGAGGAGGGTGTGGATGCCGCCGATCGTGAAGGTGCCGATCAGGAGTGAGACCATTCCCCAGAAGGTCCAGAAGAGGACGGGATACTTCTTCCGATCGTGATGGGTGGCGTGGGTGAGATATCCGGCGAACTTTCGCGTCGCGCCCACGTGGCACTTCTGGCAGGTCTGCACGACGTTGGCGTGGCTCAGATGCGACTTCGGATCGGACGGAGGCAGCACGTCGTGCGCTCCGTGGCAGTCGTAGCACTTGGCGGTCTTCGTGTAGCCGAGCTGCGAGACCTTGCCGTGGTAGGTGTCGAAGTACGTCTTCGCGATCTCCTCGTGGCAGCGGCCGCACTTCGTGCGGAGGTCGAGCATGAACCCGGCGTCGTCCGTCCGGGTGATCGTGTGCGCCGTGTGGCAGTCGCTGCAGATGGGGAGCTCCTTCTTCGTCTTGCCCACCTGGGTCGCGTGGATGCTCTTCCGGAACTGATCCTCGATCCCGTGATGGCAGCGGCCGCAGGTCGCGGGGATGTTGGCCCGGTTCACCGTCGAGGCCGGGTCCGTCTTCGGCAGCACGCTGTGCGCGGTGTGACAGCTCGTGCACATCGCGGTCACGGTGAGGCCGCTCTTCATGAGCCCCTTGCCGTGGATGCTCTCCGTGTAGTGCTCGATGATGTCGTGCTGCGTGCCCTTGTAGCGCCGGGCCGCCTTCTCTCCCTCGCGGTGGCACCGTGCGCACAGGGTGGGCACGGCGGTGGGGAAGGTCGAAGACGCCGGATCGACCTTGCCGAGAATGCCATGCGTGCCGTGACACTCCTTGCAGGTCGGCGCGTCGGGATTCTTCTTGGCGGCCAGCCGCCCGTGCACGCTGGCCTGGTATTCCTGACCGGTGGCGGCGTGGCATGAGCTGCAATCCACCTCCTGCGTGATCGTCTCGCAGGGGCGGAGCCGCGAGGCGTTCACGCCCGAGTGGCACTGGCTGCACGCGATCTTCGCGTGGCGCGATCCGGTCATCTTCGAGGTGTCGACGAAGAGCGGCCGCCCGTCGGATCCTGCCTTGATCCCGGGATCGGCATGGCAGCGCATGCAGTCCTTGTCCGCCATGCCCTGGTCGTAGAAGACCTTCCGGACCTTGTGCGGCTGATGGCAGTCGACGCAGGCGGGGAGCACGTTCGCCTTCTTCTCCCACAGCTCTCCGCGGATCACCTTGCGGTGCACCTCCTCGATCGCCGCGTGGCACTTCGTGCACGTGGCGGCGATGTTCTGCCGCGCGATGGAGGAGGCCGGGTCGGTGTGGGGAAGGATCGAGTGCGGGGTGTGGCAGGATGCGCAGTTCGGCGCCACCACGAGCCCCTTCCTGAGGAGGCCCTCGCCGTGGATGCTTTCCGAGAAGTTCTCGAGGATGTGGTCCTGGTGGATGACCCGCTGCCGCTGGACGGGCGCGCCCTCCTGGTGGCACCGGCCACAGAGGAACGGCACCTTGAGCGCCGAGACCGGCGAGCGCGGATCTTTGACCGGGAGCACGTCGTGGGTCCCGTGGCAGGTCTTGCACCCGGGGGCCAAGGGGTCGCCGCGCTCGAGCGCTTTCCCGTGAAGCGAGCGGCTGTGCTGCGCCTTGATGGCCTCGTGGCAGGATCCGCAGTCCACCTTGGTCATGGGCTCCTTGTGCGGGACCTCGTCGGGATCGAACCCGGCGTGGCACTGCACGCACGCGAGACCCGCATGGGCGGAGCCCTTGAGGACGTTGGCGTGGACGTAGAGCGAGACGGACTTGCCGCCGCGTTCCATGGAGATGGTCTCGTCGTCCCCATGGCAGGCGAGACAGTCCTCGCTGGCAGGCCCCTCCGCCGCGCGCGCCCTCCCGGGGACCGTGCCCGGGGCGAGCGTCAGGATCAGCGTGGCGGCGAGGAAGCCGAGTATCCGTAGGCGTTTCCCGAGCACGGGAGACTCCGGGGGGTTCGGGTCCGGTTCCTCTTCTGCCGGCGGGGCGCGGGCCTCATGCGTCGCTCCGTCCCGCCGGGCTTCTATAGGGAACTATCGGTCCGGAGGCGCATCTGTATCTAGGTGACGGCGGGATGGGGGAATACGGTACTTTGGTAGGCGCCTGCGTCCGGCCCCGGAAAGCAGGACGTGACAGGAAGTCAGGTCTTTGAGACCTTGTCAGACGGGGACGCGTGGTATACTATGAACCACTGCCGCACGGGCCACGCGTCCCACGCGTGGGCTAGTGAGTAGAGCGCAGAGGGCTACCTTGAAGCGAGCCACCGCCACGAAGTCGAAAAAGCGTCCCACGGCTGTCAAGCGCGTCGCGCCACGCTCTACCCGGAAGGCCCCCGCAGACGCCTCCATCCGCATCCTGGTCGCAGACAACCATCCGATCGACCGGGCCGGTCTGGTCGCCATGCTCAAGGGCCAGATCGACTTCCGCGTCGTGGGAGAAGCCGGGACCACCGATGAGGCCGTGAAGGGGATCAAGGACAACTCCCCCTCAGTGACGCTCCTGGCGCTCCGGCTTCCGACCCCGAATGGCCGCTCCGCGCTCGCCCAGATCCGTCACATGGCTCCGAACGTGCCCATCCTCGCGATGGCCGAGCGCGGCGAGGGGCAGTGTCTGGTGTTGAATCCGCCCGGCCGCTCCTACACCCAGCTAGGTCCGGTGAACCCGTCCGACCACTGCGCGACCGGCACCGACTGTCTGGAGCTCGCGGTGGCCCAGGGAGCGACGGGCACCATCCGCCGCACGGCTGATCCCGAGGATCTCTTCCGCGCCATCCGCACGGTGGCCTCGGGGAAAGCCTGGTACGAGGCCGGCACGGCGACCGCCATCATGCGCCACGCGCTCGCGCGGAACGGTGAGAAGGCTCAGGCCGCGCTCTCCGACCGCGAGACGCAGGTCGCGGAGCTGATCGCGAACGGGCGGTCCAACAAGGAGATCGCGCAGGCGCTCACCATCAGCGAGCCCACCGTGAAGAAGCACGTCGGTCACATCCTCGCCAAGCTCAAGCTTCAGGACCGCCTCCAGATCGGTCTCTACATCGCCCGCAACCCGCTCGTGCTGGGGACCGGCGACCGCCACTAGAAGCACCGCCTCACCCGGTCGTAATCCCGTTACTGCCTCTGTCTCGTTTTCGTCTGCCAGCAGGATCCTCAGGGCAGCTGCTGCAGGCACTGCTCCATGAACCGGTAGGACTCTGGCCCCGGTGACGCGACCTTGAGATCCGAGGTCAGGAGCTCCGCGCCGCCGGTCTGCGGTCCGATCCGCTTCGTTCGCGCCACCACCATCTGCCCGCCTGCGGCGTCCAGATAACCCTGCTGCACGTCACTGATGTTCGCGCTGAATGGCTGGCCCACAGGCGTCGGCGGATTGGTCGTGATGTCCACCGGCGTGATCTGGAGCTTGCCGGACACGCGCCCCTGGAACTCGTAGCGACCTGTCTCGTCCACCGTCGAGGTGCGCAGGAAGTCGACAGGCCCGGTCACGTACACATAGTCGTACGGGCCGTCGGAGCAGAGCGGCTTCGGGATCACCTGGTTGAACTGGACCGAGAACGCGTCGGTCGCCGTCCCGGCCACGATGGGCGCCTCGCCCGCGAGCTGGAACACCGCCGCGCGACCGTCGGACGCGAGCGGAACCGCACCCGACACCGGCGGCGGCGGACCCCCCGTGAGAGCGATCAGCTCCGGCGGGAGCTGGTTGTAGATGAAGTCGGGGATGTCGCGGAACGAGGGCGCCGCGTTGATCGTGCCCGTCATGACAGGCGCCGCGCCCAGGAAGCCGCAGCGGACGAGATCGACCGTGACGAGCTGCTGCGCGATCTCCCAGCTCAGCACCTGATGCTCCGTCGTCCCCGGAATGAGCACCTCGAAATGGGCCGCACCGAGCGTGACCACGCCGCCGGAGCCGTCCGCGAGGCCGGTCCGGAAGAGGCGAAGGTGCGCGCGCACGGGCTGGTACGTCCCGAGCTGGAGCTGGATCACGCTGCCGGCCCACCCAGGCCCATCGGCGTAGGTCGTCTGCACGTTCCCCTGACAGTCCGTCCACCGGCTGTTGAACGGGGGCGCGTCGGGCAGCCCGAACGCCGTGCGATCGCCGGAGAGCGCGAGGAGCGCGGCGCGGATCCGGACCGGGTCCGCCTTGCCGAGGAAGATGAGATTGATCGGATCCGACGGAACGCCGTTCAGCGACTCGCCCGTATAAGGCCAGACCGTCGCCGTGGCGCCGCCGCCGATGTCGATCGGGACGAGGCCGGACGGAGGCTGCGAGCCGTCCGATTCGATGAACGTCGGCGCGACCGCCGCAGAGCCGTCGACGACCGGGGCGGTGATCAGGCTCTTCGGCGCCTCGAGTGTCTCCCGCGAGCAGCCGAAGAGGGAAGCCGCGATCGCGAGAAGGGCTACGGGAATGGTGCGCTGGGATGGCAGGAATCCCTTTGGAATCGTGATCATGGTCCCCCCTGAGTGCGTGTGGGTGTCCGAGAGCCGCTCTTGTCGCGCCCACTGGAGACAACGGGACCTGCTCCCCGGACCGCACGAACAATCCTAGTGGTCGGGATGCGGCAGGGCTTCGGCGCCCCGAACGAGCGAGGGCCAGGCCGCGCCAAGCCCTTGCGCCGAGCCTTCGATCGAGGGATGGCGTTCGAGTGGGACAGCGTGCGTCCGATCGCGTTATGCTGCGCGAGCGGATCGCCCGACGACCCCATGATGGGAGGCCTCCACGTGAAGGACGACAGACACCATACCGCACGACCCAGCGCTCCCGCGACGGATGGACCGCCGCCGCCGCCCCGGCCGCCGATCGGGCTCCCGCTCCTGCCCGACGGGCGGACGGCGCTGCCGAAGGGGAATCCGTGCGCGGGCTGCGACCATTGCTGCCGCTACATCGCCATCCAGATCGGTACGCCGCGATCCAAGAAGCAGTTCAGCGATATCCGCTGGTACGTCCTCCACAAGAACGTGTCCGTGTGGGTGGACTGGGACAACAACTGGATGGTGCAGTTCCAGACGACGTGCGACTGGCTGGTGGACGGGCGGTGCTCCCACTACGCGCTCAGGCCCGACCTCTGCCGCGAGTACGATCCGGCCGAGTGCGAGCGGTACAGCCACACCCCGGCCGAGAAGATCGCCATCCACAACGAACGGGATCTCGACGCCTACCTGGCCAAGCGCGAGGCGCGGCTCGCGAAGCGGCGGACGCGCACGAACGGGCACAAGGCCAAGGCGAGCTAGCGCCGGCGCCGTCTCGCCGCGTCGGTCGCTAGCGCCTCCCGGCGTCGGTCGCTAGAGCCTCGCCTCGTAGCCGCGCACGAGATCCATGGGGTTGTGGACGCGGATCGGCGAGACCGACAGGAAGGTCTGCGCGTGCGCCACTCCCATCTGGAAGCCGCGCACCTGCGATTCCGCCCGGATCAGGTCCACCACGCTCCAGTGGTACCCCTTGTGCTTCGGCTTGTCTGGATTCGCGAACTGGGTCTTGTGGGCCTCGAGCGCCCGGATCCAGTCGTCGATGTGCTCCCGGACGTCCACGATGAAGGTCGGCTTCAAGCCCGGCGGGATGAAGTAGTAGTAGATCGCCTTCGCCTGATGGGGATCGCCGGGAATGGGCGCCTTCTTGAGATGGGCGAGGTTGAACGCCTGCGACACGAGGATGCCGGTCTTGAAGTGGTCGTTGTGGCCGAGGCCGCGTCCGATCGGCAGGTCGTAGTAGGGGGCGAAGAGGATCTCGGGCCGGTGCCTCCGGATGATCGCCGCCACGGCGCAGCGGTTTTCGAACGTGTCCTCGATCCGGTTGTCGCCGAGGTCCATGTTCTCGCGGACGTCGAGGCGCAGGATCTTGGCCGCCTCGGCGCACTCCTCGTCACGCTGCTCGGGCGTGCCCCAGCCCATGTCGCCGCGCGTCATGTCGATGATCCCGGTCGTATGGCCGAGGTGCTTCAGCTTGAGCAGGACGCCGCCGGCGCCGATCTCGGCGTCGTCGGGGTGAGGTCCGAAGGCGAGCGCGTCGATCTTCTTCATTCGGAGTCTGGCTCCTTGGGGTTGCCGAAGAGCTGGTCGAGCTTCGACCGGGCGGCCTTGGCGCGATCCACGGCCTTGGCGCCGGCGGTTCCCGCCGGATTGAGGGAGAAGTAGTCGCAGAAATTCCGCCGCTCGCGGTCGGTCACCCACTCCGCGTTCGGCTCGCGGCACTGGTTGTGGGCGTGCCGATCGTAGAAGCGGCACTGGACGCACGCGTGCAGGTCCCGGCCACAGCTCGGACAGGACGTGTCGCGAACGATCCGCATCTTCGGGTCGATGGCGGACCCGCAGAAATGACAGGCGCTCATGGAGGGTCTCCTTCCCTCGGGATCATACGGGAAGGGGAGGGGCGCCGGAACCCGGCTTGACAGGAGCCGCGGGCGGAACCCATGATTCGTGAGAAAGGATGCCGCCGCGATGGCGGACCTACAAGGATCGAGCGGAGACCCAACGAATGAGCATTTCCAGGAGCCTCGGCTGGGTCGCCGGCGCCCTCGCGATCGCGCTGGTCGGAAGCGGCTGCGCGACCAAGACATCGCAGAAGCACGCGGGCATCGCCTGGAACACGGCGTTCGACGCGGCGCTGGCCGACGCTGGGAAGAAGGGCCGGCCGGTCCTGCTCGATTTCTATACCGATTGGTGAAGCTGGTGTAAGGCTCTGGAAGAGTCTACCTACACCGACGCCAAGTTCATCCAGTTCACGAAGCGGTTCACCCCGGTGAAGCTGAACGCCGAGGTGGACACGGCCACGGCCGCACGCTACCGGGTGAAGAGCTACCCGACCGTACTCGTTCTGAAGCCGGACGGTACGGAGATCGAACGGGTCGTGGGCTACTACCGCGCGCCCGAGTTCATGGCGCTGGTGGAGGATTACCTGGCGGGACGGAACACGCTCGGATCGATGATCGCCGCCGAGTCCACGCTGGGGCAGGACCCACGCTTCGTGGCCAGGCTCGCCGACCGGTTCTTCGAGCACGGGCTCTATCCCGAGGCCAGGAGCCGCTACGAGCGCATGATGCCGCTCGATCCCGAGAACAAGACCGACCTCGTCGACGATGCGCTCACGAGCCTCGCGCGGCTGAGCCGCAAGAACAAGGACTATGCCGGCGAGCGCAAGTACGCGCAGACAGTCCTCGACCGATACCCAGAGAGCGACCAGGCGAAGACGGCCCTGCTCCAGGTGGCCGATTCCTGGAAGCGGCAGGAGTCCTGGGGACGCGCGCGAGACATCTATCTCGACTACGCGAAAAAGTACCCGGGCGACGAGGACACTCCCTGGGCCCAAGAGCAGGCCGATACCCTCGGCGCCCGCATGGCCGTCCAGCACAATGGCCAGAGGCGCGGTGCCTGAAGATTCTCGCGCACCCGCCGATCACCGCATCCGGCCCTGACGATCCAGCCCACGTAGCGTGAAGCTCGGCATCCTG
>JAEHDN010000021.1 GCA_016880395.1 Candidatus Eiseniibacteriota bacterium | reverse complement strand
TCTCGTTCTCAACGCCCACGGACACAAGCAGGGCCTCGCGGTTCTCGCCGTGGGTCTCGCCATCACGCTGTTCGGGGCGAGCAAGTGGTGGGCGTCGCTGCTCCGCGACCGCTTCATCGGACGGGACCTGGCGGACGCGGATTCGCGCCAGAAGCGCGCGTTCCTCATGTTCATCCTCTCGGAAGCCGCCATCTTCAGCGCGTTCTTCGCGGCCATCATCTTCTCGAGAGTGCATGCCAAGGTCTGGCCGCCGGAGGGGATGCCCCACTTCGAGGTTCTCCTTCCGGCCATCAACACGTTCCTCCTCGTGACGAGCAGCGTCACGCTCCACCTCGGCCACACGGCACTCGAGCGGGGACGGAAGGACGGCGTGGTGGCGTCGCTCCTCATGACGATCTTCCTCGGCGCGCTCTTCCTCTGCGGCCAGGCGTACGAATACGGCTTCCTGAACGGCTCGGCCTTCTCCATCAAGAGCGGGATCTTCGGCGCGACCTTCTTCATGCTCACTGGCTTCCACGGGCTGCACGTGCTCGTGGGCATCATCTTCCTGAACGTGGTCTACGGGGCAGCCGTGAAGGGCCGCCTCACCCCCGAGCAGAATTTCCCCTTCCAGGCGGCGTCGTGGTACTGGCACTTCGTCGACGCGGTGTGGCTATGCGTCTTCACGCTCGTCTACCTGCTCTAGCGGCCGTCTGCGGGCTCGTTCTCGGGCTCGCCTCCTGCCAGCAGCTCGCCGGCTCGGGGAAGGGCAAGGCCGAGTTCACCGAGCTTCGGACACAGCTCGCGGGCTCCCGTGACGCGCTCCGTCGCGCCATCGGCGAAGGCGACCTCACGCGTGTCGGCGCCCTCCTGCCCGCTATCTCGAGCCGCCTCGACGAGATCGAGAAGCGGAGCTCCTCGATGAACATGCTCGACCGCGAGCACGTGGCGCTCCAGATCGCCACCGCCCGCCGGACGATCACCGAGACCGACCGTTGGGTTGCGTCGGGAGACCTGGATACCGTGCGGACCAAGGTCAACCAGATCGACGTCAGTCTCGACGAGATCGACACCATCCTCGACCGCACCATCCGGGGCGCGACGGATCAGCCCGGCGCCTCCTGAGGCGTCCGTGAACGCGGAACAGCGCGCGGCGGACCTCGTCGAGGAAGGGGACGAGGCCCTCGAGGAAGGAGCCTTCGAGGCCGCTCTCGGCCGCTTCGAGGAAGCCCTGCGCGAGGACCCCGAGCACTGGGGAGCCGCCCTCGGCCGGGTCGAGGCCCTCCACCTCCTCTGGCGCACCCAGGAAGCCTTGCGCGAGGTCCGCGTGCTCACGCCAGCTTCCGAGGACGAGGACGATCCCGATCGCGTCGAGCTGGAAGCGCGGATCCTCGAGGTGACCGGCGACCTCGATGCCTCCGATCGCCTCTTCGCCGAGGCCCACCGGCTCGAGCCCGCCGACTTTCCGCTGCCGGTGCGCATGGCGGAATCCGACTTCCGCACCATCCTCGATCGCGTGCTCGAGTCGCTCCCCGGCGTGATCCGGGAAGCGATCGTCGAGGTGCCGGTCCTGGTCGAGCCCAAGCCGACCGCGGCCATCGCCGATCGAGCCCCCCACATCACCCCCGACATCCTCGGGCTCTTCGTGGGGACCACGGTCGGCGAGAAGATCATGGCCCCGTCCGGCTACCCCAACGTCGTTCTCCTCTTCCAGCGGAACCTCGAACGCGCCGGACGCTCGCGCAACGAGGTGGCCCGCGAGATCAAGGTCACGCTCCTCCACGAGTACGGGCACTATCTCGGCTTCGACGAGGAGGAGCTCGAGCACCTGGGGTTGGGGTAGCGATGACCGCGCTCCGGGTCGCCGTGATCGGGGCTGGCCCGATCGGGATGGAGGCTGCGCTCGGGGCGGTGCGGCGGGGCTGGGACGTCCGCGTCCACGACGCGGGGCAGGTGGGCGAGCACCTGCGGCGCTTCGGGCACGTGACCCTCTTCACCCCCTTTTCCATGAACTCGACCCTTGAGGGCAGGGGACGGCTTCGCTCGGCCGGGGTCGACCTTCCTCCCGATGAAGCGCACATCACGGCGGGTCACCTGGTGGAGCGTTACCTCGCTCCGCTCGCGAAGCTGCCGGAGCTGCGGGGCGTCGTTCGCGAGAATGAGCGTGTCACGCACGTCGGGCGCGACGCGCTCGGCAAGGCAGACGGTGGCGGATCCGCGGGCCGAGGTGCGTGGCCCTTCCTCCTGAGAATCGAGGTGGGCGGAGCGGCGCCGAGGTTCGATACGGCGGACGTCGTCGTGGACGCGAGCGGCGTCTACGGCCAGCCGAACGCGACCGGTCCGGGCGGCCTCCCGGCCGTGGGCGAGGGTGATCTCGGCGACTCGGTGGAGCGGCACCTCTCGCGGGGCCTGGTGGACGCGAAAGGAGGCTACGCCCGTGGGGCGACGCTTCTCGTCGGCGACGGCCACTCGGCTGCGACGGCGCTCGTCGCGCTCGACGCGCTGGCCCGAGACGGCGCGCGGCCCCGGGTCCACTGGATCCACCGCGCTCGCCCCGTCGTCTTCCACGAGGTCGAGCACGATCCGCTTCCCGCGCGGCTCGACCTTGCCCGCCGCGCGAACAGGATCGCCTCGGGAACGCCGTGGCTCACGCGGCACCCGGGCGTCCGCGTGCTCGCCTACGAGCGGCGACCCGACGGGCGCGTGCGGGTAACGCTCGGCCTCCCGGACGCCGATCCGCGCGAGGAACGCGATTCAGCCTCTCAGGCGACCCGCACCCTCGACGTCGATCGCGTGCTCTCGCTGGTCGGCTATCGTCCCGACCTCGACCTCACGCGGGAGCTCCAGGTCCACCACTGTTACGCGACCGAGGGGCCGATGAAGCTCGCGGCGGCGATCCTGGCCTCGGCCGACGCATCGCCGGACGCGGCCGGAGATTGCCTGGCGCAGGTCGCGCACGGTCCCGAATCACTCCGCAATCCGGAGCCCGGCTTCTACATGCTCGGCGCGAAGAGCTACGGCCGGAACCCCCGGTTCCTCCTCTCCATCGGGCACCAGCAGGTGCGCGACGTCGTCGCGCTCATCGAGCGGGAGTTCCCGGCGGGAACCGGCGCGCCAACGCTCTCGCGGTGAGCGCGTAGGTCGGCCAGCGCCGGAGCACATCCTCCCACATCGTGCGGGCCGAGTCGGGATAGCCGGAGTCGTAGAGCATCAGCGCGAGATGGTGTGGGTATTCGGGGTTGGTCCCATCCATCGCCATCGCCGTCCGAAACTCCGCGGCCGCCTCCCCGTATCGGTGCGTCCGC
>JAEHDN010000201.1 GCA_016880395.1 Candidatus Eiseniibacteriota bacterium | reverse complement strand
TTGCTCCGGATGAGGCCGCCGATGACCGCGGTCTCGCCGTCGTTCACCATCACGCGGGTGTCGGCCATCGTCGTGTTGATGATGATGCCGCCCTGCACGGTCGCCTGCGACGAGAGGTCCGAGACCTCCGGATGGACGTCCATCGTGATCTTGTTGCCGACGTTGATGTGCGGCGTGACGCTCAGCTTGATGCCGATCGTCGTCATCTGTGTGACGGCGTTGCCGGCGAAGTCCTGGACGATGAGCGGGATCTGCTGGCCGACCACGACCGAGGCCTCGCGGTTGTTGACCGTCGTGATCCGCGGATTCGAGATGATGTTGGCCTTGTTCTGCGTCTCGAGCGCGGTGAGGGTCGCCTCGATCGAGCCGAAGCCCTTCACGGTGCCGAACTTCACGGTTCCGGCCGGGCTCGGGACGTTTCCGGGCGTCACGCCGACCGCCTCGTGCGCGCCCGCGTCGCCGAGATCCATGTTGTTGAGCGTCCACTCGATCCCGAGCGACCGGGAGGCCGAGCGGTCCACGTCCACGAGCCGCGCCACGATCTCCACCTGCGGCGTGCGCGTATCGAGGCTCCGGATCATCGACTCCGCCTGGCTCAGCCGGTCGTCGATGTCGGTCACGAGGAGCGCGTTCGTCCGCTTGTCCACCTCGATGTGGCCGCGCTTCGTGAGGGTCTTCTCCACCGCCTTCGACATCTCCTCCGCGTTGGCGTAGCTCACCGGGATGATGCGGGTGTAGAGCGGCAGGAGCTCCTCCCGCGTGCGCTCCGCGGTCCGGCGCTCGAGCTCCTCCTTGCGGAGCGTATCGAGGTTGGAGATGACGATCGACTGTCCGTTGTCGACCATGCCGAGGGCCTGCGTGCGGAGCACGATGTCGAGAGCCGCCCGCCACGGCACGTTCCGCAGGCGCAGGGTCACCGTCCCCTTGACCTCCTTGCTGGCCACGATGTTCTTGCCGCTGAACTCGGCGAGGCTGCGGAGCACCGTTTCGATCTCGGCGCCCTGCACGTCGATCGAGATGCGGCGGCCGTCGCTCGACTCCGAGCCGGACGAGGATCTCGAGACGGACGGCTCCGGCGCCGGGGGCGGCTCGGGCGCAGCCGCCTCTACCGCGAGCACGACGGTGTTCCCCACCGCGCTCACGCCGTAAGAGGTCGGTCGGGCCAGATCGATCACGATCCTGGACCCGGTGTCCTTGCCCCAGCCCATCTCGGTCGCGCGGACCGACTTGACCGGCGAGTTGTCGCGCCCGGCCCAGGTCCGCTCGGTGAAGCCGAGCGTGGAGCCGACGCAGTCGAGCACGATGCGATCGGGCGACTCGAGCGTGAAGTCGTGGTAGTTGATGGGCGCGTCAGCCTCCACGATGACCTGGGTCCCCGTTCCCGCGTCCTTGAGCGAGATGCTCTTGACCGTCGCCGCGTCCGCGTGGACGGTGGCCAAGAGGAGGCCCAGGGCCACCGCCGAGAGAACCCCCGCGCGGCGACCCGTGCGCACAGCGCTAGTTTCGAGTCGCATTCTGGTCACCCTCTTTCGGTTTCAGTTGGATCGAAAGCGTCTGCGATTCCCCGAAGGCATTCTGAACCACCTGGATTTCCGACTTCGTGATCCCGGAGATGTAGCCGTTCACGACCGGATCTCCCACCCGCAGCACGAACCCGCGGCCGCGGCTGTCCTCGACGAGCGCGTACTTGTCGGCCGAGCCCCACATGATGCCGACCAGGTGGATGTCGCCGACATCCACGAGGGCGCCGTCGCCCGACTGGCTCTGGAACCTGCCGTCGAGGAGCGACTGGAAGGGATCGCGGCGGCCGCCGCTCGTGTACACGTACTGCTCACGCGCGAAGAGCACGCTCGCGTCGAGCGACTGGGGCGTCTCCTGAGCGACGCTCTGCGCGGCCACGATGCCCGCGGCGTCGAGACCTGTGCCGGTTGCGGCGCCGGTCCCGGCCGCGGAGAGCGGCGTGGTCGCGGCCACGGTGCCC
>JAEHDN010000200.1 GCA_016880395.1 Candidatus Eiseniibacteriota bacterium | reverse complement strand
CTCATGCTCTACGGCGGCTACATCCTGGCCATCGCGGGCGGGATCGCGTACGTGCGGCGCGCGAAGCTGCCGGTCTGGCGGATCGGCGATGCGGCGGCGCCGGCCATGGCCCTCGGGATCGGCATCGGGCGCATGGGCTGCTTCTTCAACGGTTGCTGCTTCGGCCTGCCGACGCATGCGCCCTGGGCGGTGACCTTCCCGCCAGGGTCCTACGCGTCCTACGTCTTTCCGGGCGCGGAGATCCATCCCTCGCAGATCTACCTCGCGCTGGCGGGCGTGTTCCTCTTCGGCCTGCTCCTCGCACTGGACCGGAAGCCCCACTTCGACGGCTGGCTCTTCTGGAACGCCATCGCCATCGACGCGGTCCTCCGTTTCGGCATCGATTTCACACGCTACTACGACGCGACCTCCTACCTCGGCCGGATCGGCCCGCTCGCCTTCAACATCAACCAGGTCCTGAGCGGGATCCTCTTCCTGACGGCGCTCGTGATGCTGCGCATCCTCTCTCGCCGGCGGGCGGCCAGCACGGCTCCGACCGGTGCGGCGCCTGGATCCTCGCCGCACGCCGAGTCGCTGGGCACGCAGGCGGGGTGATCGGAACAGCGCGCCCCGGCGATCCGTGACGGGCCGCGCGAACGAGACCGCTCCAGCCCGGCGCTACGCGGTCCTCGGGCACCCCGTCCGGCATTCGCTCTCCCCCCCGATGCAGAGCGCGGCCTTTCGCGCGGCTGGAATCGACGCGCGCTATGACGCCATCGACGTGCCCCCCGAGCGGCTGGAGGAGACCCTCACCGGACTCCACGCGGAGGGTGCGGCGGGACTCAATCTGACGCTGCCGCTCAAGGAGGTCGCGTGGGCGCTCGCCTTCACGCGCACCGCCGAGGCGGAGCGGGCCGGGGCGGTCAACACCCTCCGGCGGGAGGACCGCGGCTGGGCCGGGCACGCCACCGACGGTCTTGGCTTCGCGGCGTGGATCGAGGAGCTCGGGATCGCGCTCGAGGGAGCGCGTGTGCTCCTCCTCGGCGCCGGAGGCGCCGCCCGGAGCGTGGCCCCCGTCCTGCTCGACGCGCGCCCTCATGCGCTCGCGATCGCGAGCCGGACCGCGGCCAGGGCGCGAGCGCTCGTGGAGCGGCTCGAGCCGGCGCGCGGCGACGTCGCGCTCGTCGCGAACGGGCTCGACAGCGGGGACGACACGCGCGGCGCCGCGCGCGCGAGCGAAGGCCCGGACTCCGGTCCCTTCGACCTCGCGATCCGCGCGCTCTCGGCGGAGGAGGTGGGGGAAGGCGAGGCGCACCTCTGGCGCGCGCTCCGGCCGGATGCGCCGATGCTCGATCTCAACTACGGCGGGCGCGCCGCCAGCGTGAAGGCGCGCTGCCGCGCGGAAGGCCGGCGCTTCGAGGACGGAGCGGGGCTCCTCCTCCATCAGGGAGCGCTCTCCTTCGAGTTCTGGACCGGCCGACCGGCGCCGGTCCAGGTCATGCGGGAGGCGCTCGCGGCCGCGATCGGGTGAGGCGCGCCGGGGCCCGGTGCGACGGGGAGGTGTGGGGATGGGATGGTCGTCCTGGGGTGTGGATCTCCTCGACGCGCTGCTCGACCGGCGCTGTCCGGGATGTGCGGATCGACTGCCGCGCGGCCGCGAGGTGTGCGACGCGTGCGACGCGCGCGTGGACCGGAGCGGCATCGTTCTCTGCCTCGCCTGTCTGCGCGGAGATCCTCCCGACACGACTCCCACCTCCGGAGGATGCGCGCGCCACGGATCGACGCGCCTCGTCCTGGCCGGCCCCGCGTACGACCCGACCCTGGAGCGCATCCTTCGCGCCTTCAAGTACGAGGGAGCGCGCCGGCTCGCCTCATGGGTGGCGGATCTCCTGCCCGAGCCACCCGGACGCGACCTCGCATCCTGGCGGGAGATGGTCCTCGTCCCGGTCCCGCTCCATCCGTCGAAGCGATCCGCCCGCGGATTCGACCAGGCTCTGCTCCTCGCGGAGTCGGTGTCGCGCCGATGGGGCATCCCGGTCGT
>JAEHDN010000199.1 GCA_016880395.1 Candidatus Eiseniibacteriota bacterium | reverse complement strand
GTCCTGGACCTCCTCTCCCGGCTGGTCGACAAGTCGCTCGTGCTGGCCGAGCCGGGCCGAGGCGAGCGGCTCCGCTTCCGCATGCTCGACACCGTGCGGCAGTACGCACTCGAGCGCCTGCGCGCGGCCGGCGAGGAGCGCGCCGCCCGGCTCCGGCACCTCGATCACTTCGTTGACCTCTCCCGGCGCGCGATGTCGGGTCTCATCGGGCCGGAGCAGGGGGCCTGGCTCGACCGGCTCGAGGCGGAGCACGAGAACTTCCTCTCGGCCCTCTGGTGCTGCCGGCAGATCGAGGGGGGAGAGATCCTGGCGCTGCGCATGGTGGGGTCGCTCTGGCGCTTCTGGTTCGGACACGGTCACTTCGAGCTGGGCCGCTCGGTGCTCGCGACCGAGCTCAACCTGCCTGGCGCCCACGCCCCGACGCGCGAGCGCGCGGAGGCGCTCCTCGGAGCGGGCGCGCTCGCGTTCCACCAGAACGACTTCGCGGCGGGCTTCGTCTCCTACGAGGAGGCGCTCGCGATCTACCGCTCGCTCGAGGACGAGGCGGGGATCGCGATCGCGCTCGGTGGATTGGGGAATCTCCGGATGGGCCAGGGCGGGCTGGAGGATGCCCGTTCGTTCTACGAGGATGCGCTCGGTCGATTCCGCCGGGCCGGCCATCGGCGCGGCGAGGGGCTCATGCTGAGCAACCTGGGACGGCTCGCGATCTTCGCCGGCGACCGTGAGCAGGGGTACGAGCTCTCGCGCCAGGGAATCGAGATCTTCCGCGAGGTGGGGGATGTCGGCGCGCTCGCGCTCCGGCTCTCTTCGCTGGCCGAGCTGTCGCTCGCGCTCGGGCGGGACGTGGACGCGCGGACGCTCCTCGTCGAGGGGATCGAGGTCATCCGCGAGCTGGGCGAGCCGCACCCCGCGGCCTACGCGCTCGAGCGATCCGCGCTGCTCCTGGCCAAGCTCGGGGACCCGCTCCGGGCGGTACGGCTCTGCGGCGCAGCGGACGCGCTCCGCACGGACATCGCGTCCCCCCGCTCGCCGAAGGAGAAGGAGCATCTGGACGCCTTCCTGGTCGAGGTGCAGCGGGAGCTCGGCGGCAAGGCGTTCGGGGAGGCGTGGGGGGAAGGGCTCGCGATCCCCTACGCGCAGGCGCTCGACGAGGCGCTCCAGGCGCTCGTCGTGGCGCCGGTCAGCTCATCGGGATGAGGTGGAGCCAGTCGCGCAGGAGGAACTGCACCCGCGAGATCAGGAGCGACACGCGGGCCATCACCGTGTAGCCGAAGGACGCGCCGAACGCGACCATCAGGAACCAGATCCCGACGCGGGCGCTCACGCCGTGGAGCCCCTGGTGCGGCGCGGAGAAGAAGAAGTAGGCGAGCACGGTGAGGAGCCCGATCAGGACGAGCGCCGAGTTGACGGCGCCCCATCCCGGCGCGAAGGGCTTCACCGCGTCGCTCAGCTGCGCGTAGATCTGCGCCTGCATGTAGCCAGGCACCGCGATCCCCGAGTAGATCCCCACGTAGAACGCGATCGCCCATCGCGCCGGCCCCGTGAACCGCGGCGACACGCGCGCCACCATCAGGAGCCCCAGCATGAGTGGAATCAGCGTCAGCACGATGGTCTGGGGCGTCGGCTTCCCGGTCGTGATCGGGAGCACCACGTTCGGGAGGATCACGTTCTGGTACTGCACCGCGAGGAGATAGCCCGCCGCCGAGCCGACGAAGAGGTGCTCGGCGAACCGGTAGAACGGATTGTCGCGGTAGAGGAAGGAGAAGACGCAGAGGGTCAGGAACGCCGCGATCCAGGTCTCGACCGGGCTCATTCTTGTGGCTTCTCCGCGCGCGGCGCCGGCCCGCGCTGCCCCGAGGCGAAGAGAGCCACGGTCCCGAGGATCACGAGGAACGCCACGATCACGTGGACGAGGCTCTGTGCGTCCATGCCGCGCCGCGCGTCGCCGAAGAGATCCATTCGCTTCTCGTACTCGGCCGCCCCCTTCATCCCCCCGATCAATCCCAGGAGCTGGCGCGACGAGAGGTAGGGATAGTAGTCGGTGGCCATGACCGCGGTCGCGCCGAGGACCATGGGCTTGCGGTAGCGGCCCACGGCGAACTGGATCCAGTAGTCGGCCGCGCTCGAGGCGGTCAGGTTCACGAGGAGCGCGATCTCGCCGTAGTTGCGGATCCCGCGCATCACGGGAATCGAGTCGAGCGGCGTGCCGTAGAAGTCGACGGGGAACTGCTGTCGGATGCTCTCGCCCATGCCGATCATCACGGTCTGGAAGCCCGATTTGTATCCCAGGAACGCGTAGTCCTTGTTCCGGACCTTGTGCTCCTTGGTGGCCGCCACGCGGATGGCGGGCTCCACGAGACCGGGTCCGGCGGGGTAGAGCGTCAGCGCGATGACGTGGAGGTTCTTCCGGAAGCAGTGGCGCATGATCGCGATCGTCATCGGCTGGAGCTCGGCGGAGATGTCCGGCTCGTAATCCAGCGAGAAGAGCACCGTCGAGCCCGCGGGGAGCACGTCGATGGTCTGGTACGCGGCCTCGACCCGGGGGCTCACGGAGATCGGCAGGTTGACCGGCATGAGGAGCGGAAGCGCGGTGCCGGCGGCCACGAGGAGGAAGATGATGCGCCGGTCGAGCCGGAGGAGCCGGTCCGCCCAGGTCATCGCGTCCGTCCGAGGTAGCCGCGCTCGATGCCCAGGATGATCTTGAGCGCCGTCGACACGGCGCCCAGGCCGACGCCGATCGCAATCGCGCGCTTGGCGGCGAGGTTCGGAACGTCGAGGAGCCACTCGGTGAGCCCCGGGAAGCCGCGCCAGATGAACTCGCCGACCGAGACCCGGCCGATCATCATCACGATCGCCGTCACGAGGAGCAGCGTCGCCTCCACGTTCCTGGCGCGGAAGGCGCGAAACGCGGCGGAGGCGATGAAGAAGGCGAGGAGCGCGAACATCGTCGAGGCGAGCGGCGAGTTGACCATGCTGTAGAAGCGACCGAGGGGGCTTTCCTCGCCGATGCCCCAAGCCACCCCCATGAACGTCGTGCCGAGGAGCGCGAACAGGGTCACGAGGCTGAACGGCCACCCCGAAATTCGCTGCCGGATCCGCTGCGCGTGCACGCTCCAGAGGGAGACGGAGCCCAGGATGAGCGCGAACGCGTAGACGATGGTCGCCCAGAGGAGGAGCTCCGAGTTGATCTCCTGGGCCTGGTGGTGGGGGATGAAGTAGAGCGCGATCAGGGTCGCGCCCACGACGAAGGTGAGAAGGATCGGGCCGAGGTACACGCTAGGCGGTCACGAGACCTGGAGGATCCGCCTCAGCTCGGGATGGCCGAAGGCGGTGAGGAGGAGAACGATCAGCATCACGGCGATGGCCAGGGCCTTCGCCCAGTCCTGGGCGGCGATGGTCGCGAGCTGCACCGGCTCCCGGCCGATGTAGGCGCCGGCCGCGAAAAGCTCCTCGCCGAGAAGCGTGTAGTCGCATGCGCAGACGAAGAAGGGGAGCTGCGTGACCTTGTCGCAGCCGGCGATCTGGATCGCGCCGGTCAGGTTCCCGGTCTCGGCCAGGAAGAGCGACTCGGCGTAGAAGCTGCCCATGTAGATGTTCGCAGCGGGCCGGTCGCGGAGCATCATGCCGGTGACCGCCGCCACGTAGGCGAACTGCTGGGCGCTCACGTAGTAGATGCTCCCTACCTTGTAGTCGTGCTCGCGCCCCACCTCCCGGTACGCCTGGCGCGCGACGCCGTCCATGATGGCCATCACCATCGGGTCGTAGCAGGGCACCTCGAGATCGCACCCCAGCTCCGCCACCTTGCGTGCGACGCGGGTCATGATCGTGATCGAGGCGAGCGTCCCGACCTCGCTCATGTCCCCGAGCCCGGGCATGTAGAGGATGGGCCGCCCCATCTCGGTCGCGCGGCCGATCGCCTCGTCGAGCGCCTGGAGTCCGGCGAGGGGCCGGATGAAGAACGAGTGCCCCGCGCGGGCGCGGAGCATGTTGATGATCAGGAAGGCGAGGAAGAGAAGGATGCCGATGAGGAGATTGATGCGCCCTGGATCGAACAGGCGTGTGTCCAGCTCGGAGGGCATCGTGGGGGGAACCCTAGCACGCGGTCCGGGGCGGCGTCATCGATCCGTTACGAGCTGTGGCGGGCGCGCGCCCGTCACCGCCGGGCGTTCGGCCGCGTCTCTCGGAGCACCGGGAGCTGCGACTGGTGCTCGCGGAAGACCACGTCGAGCTGCTGGGCCGCGTTCGGGCTCAGGCGTTTCACCGTATCCCGCTCCCGTGCGGCCGCGTCTTTGTTTCCAAGGCGCAGGTACACGAGCGCGAGGTTCATGTGCGCTTCGATCGAGCCCGGCGCCTCGACCACGAGCCGCCGGTACAGATCGCGCGCCTCTTCGAGGCGTCCGCTTTGACCGAGGAGCGCACCCAGGTTGTTGCGTGCGAGGACGTTGTTCGGGTTGAGCGCGATCGTCCGCTGGTAGGCCTCGATCGCCTCCGTGTTCTTGCCCGCCGCGGCGAGCGCCACGCCGTAGTTGTACCATCCGTCCACGAGCGTGGAATCGAGCGCCACGGCGCGGCGCGCGGCCTCGGCGCCTTCCGCGGGCTTGTCCGTGTGGACCAGGGCGTCGCTCAGGTTGGAGAGGGTGACCGGATCGTTCGGCAGGATCGCGAGCGCCTTGTGGGCGGCCTCGGCCGAGAGATCGTATTTGCCCCGCCGGTTCAGGATCATCACCTGGCGAATGAGGAAGCTGTGGTTCTTCGGCTCGAGCTTCACGGCGCGGTCGATCGCGGACTCCGCCGCGGGCCAGTTTCCCTCGTTCGCGAAGTAGTCGGCGAGCATGGCGTGCGGCAGCGGATCGGTCGGATCCGTTCTCGCGGCGGCGAGGAGAAGGGTCACGTTGTCCTTCCACACGGGGAGCCGCTGCTGCGTTTCGGCCGCGCTGACAGCCGCCACGCCGATCCCGAGGATCGCGAGGACGAGGCCCGGTCGTGGCGCGCGAGCGACAATGAGCGTGTAGAGGGAGCCCGCGAGGAGGCACATGCCGACCGACGCGAAGTAGAGCGCCCGGTCCTCCACGTACGACCCCACGAAGGGAAAGACAGGGAGCGAGGGAATGAGCGGCACGAGGAGAAGGACCGCGCCCGCGCGCGCGAGCGGATCGCGGCGGCGCAAGCCCACGAAGAGCGCGACCGCGAGGAGCGCAAGGAGGGGCGCGATCCGGCTCGCGGCGGACGCCGTCTCGGCCGCGGTCAGCGTGCGAAGGGCGTTCAGCGGGTGAGGAACGAAGAGCACGCGCAGGGACTCGTAGATCGCCATCGGCACGGCCCACGCGCGCGCGGCCGGCTCGACCCCCATCGCCGCGGCATCGCTCGACGGCACGCCGTGGCTCGAGGTGAAGCGGACGAGCAGGTACACGAGCGTGATCGCGGCGAACCCCGAGTAGTGCACGCGCCGGCGGCTCCACGGCACGCGCACGGGGCCCCAGCGGTCGAGCCCCGCGAGCACGAACGGGGTCGCGAGCGCGACCTCGTCGCTCAGGAGCGCGGCCGCGTAGGCGACGTAGGCGGGCCAGATCTTCCAGGAGCGGCACCCCTCCGGTGTGCACACCTCGCGCCTCCGCGCGAGGAGGAGCGCCGCGAGCGCGAGCCCGGTCGCGAGGAGATCCGGACGGCCCGAGACGTAGGCGACCGCCTCGATGTGCACGGGATGCGCCGCAAAGAGGAGCGAGGTCACGAACGCGAGGACCGATCCGGCGCCCAGCGAGAGCGCTAGCCAGAAGAAGAGCAGCGTCGCGACGCCGTGCAGGAGGACGCTCATGAGGTGGGCGATGAGCGGCGTCCCGTACCCGAAGTTCCACCCCAGACGGAAGAGGAGGGATGCGAGCGGGCGAAATCCCTCGAGGACCATGGTTCCCCGCGAGGAGACCAGCACGCGATCGTCCCACGCCCAGCTGAACTGGGTCGCGGGGAAGTAAAGCGCGATGGCGACGAACGCGGCGATCAGCCCGAGGGCGGGGTCGAGGATCTTGGCTTCCTTCGGCTCGGGCACAGCGGTAGAGTGCCGGGCATCGACGGTCGGTTCAAGGGAGACTTTTCGAAGGGAGGCCTGGGATGGCCGACGTGATGGAAGAACGGGTCCGCTCGATCCAGTCGTACGCCGGAGTCGGCTTCGCGGTGGGTGCCGTCGTCCTCTCGCTCTCGCTCGCCGTGTTTCCGTCGCTTCCCGCCGCGAACCAGGCCAACCTGGTCATCGAGGCCATGGCGAAGGAGGGGCTGGGATGGTGGATGGGACTCCACGCGGCCATGGTCCTTGGCTTCGTGCTCGCCGCCGTGGGGTTCGCCGCCTTCGGGTTCCTCCTCCACCTGCGCGGCGCATCGGGACCGGCCTCGGTCGTGACCGTGTGCGCGCTCTTGGGAGCCTCGATCTACGTCGCGTTCCTCTCGATGGAGTTCTTCCTGCCGGCGTTCATCCGGAACCTCTACTCGATGGATCCCGGGCTCGCGACGATGCTCTTCAGCGCCGTCTGGTACTGGAAGATGGGCGCGCTCGCGGTCGGCTCGGTGCTCCTGTTCGCGGCGGTCGTCGCGGCGGGACTCGGGGGATCGGGCCGAGGCGTGATCCCCGCCTGGCTCGGCTGGGGCGGCGCGGTCTTTGGCTCGATCGGGATCCTGGTCTACCTCTTCGATTTCTGGAATTCGACGATCACGGGCGCCGCAATCAATCCGATGCGGGTGGGCGGAGTGCGCTACGGCGTCGGGCTCCCGATCCAGGTCTGGATGCTCGCGGTCGGCGCGATCCTTCTGCGCGAGCGTGGGGAGCGCGCGAGCGCGATTCCGCCGCAGGCGCGCACGCCGGTTCCGCGACGCGATCCCGTGCGCCCGGCGCAGACCGGCACGGCGCCGCCCAGGCGACGGTCTTCACCACCTCGGGGCGCTCCATTTCGACCAGCTGCTTCAGCTCCGCCTTCAGGCGCGCGAATCCCGCCAGGGTGATGTAATTTTTCACGCCCTTGGGCAGCGCCGGCTCGCGTTCTTCGTCGGGCGCCTCGTGGTCGGATTCCTTGACAAACGCCTTGGACATGGCGGAGTCGATTTTAGCCCTTGCAAGCGACGGTCCGAGCTTTCAGAATTGGCACCTCAAGGGGAGAACCGGATGGCCGCGGAG
>JAEHDN010000198.1 GCA_016880395.1 Candidatus Eiseniibacteriota bacterium | reverse complement strand
GAGCGTTGGGGGCAGCGGAGGTCCCCCGCACGACCTTGAGCGCCGCGCGCCCGCTGGGCGCCGCGCTGCAAAAAGCGGGAGTCAGGCCCAGAAGGACCTGACTCCCGAGGAGGATCGAGAGGGCTCCGGTCGCGAACCCTCGGCGGGTGGCCACTGTCGCTGGTTAGAAGTGGTACCCGGCGGAGAAGCGGTTCACGCGGTCGAGGAACTCCGACTGCGGGATATTCGCGAAGTCGAGCTTGAAGCTGTGGTACTCGAGACCGAAGCCGTACGTGAAGTCTTCGATCGTGCCGACCGGATCGCTGTAGTAGCCGGCGCGCAGCGCGAGCAGATGTTGGAACATGTACTCCGCGCCAGCCCCCCACTGATCGATCGCGAGGGTCCGTCCCGGGAGGAGGAAGCGGACGGCGTCGGCCGAGATCGTGATGCGGTGGATGTCGGTCTCGATCGGCGCATAGGCGAACCCGACCCGGACGTTGCGGCCGAGGGGATCTGACTGGTCCTCGTCGATGTAGGCGATGTCCGGGCCGATGTTGGAGAGCGTCGTGCCGAGAGACGCCTTCCACTTGGGAATCTTGTAGAGCCAGCCGAAGTCCGCCGCGAAGGTGGTTCCCCGTCCGGCGCGGCCGTCCAGGGTCACGTCCTCGGGCGCCAGGTCCACGCGCACGAGCTTCAGCGCGACGCCGAAGCCCATGTTGGGAATGAGATCCGTACCGTAGGCTATCGCGGGAGCCATCTCGTTGCTCGTGAACTCCCGGATATCGTTGCCAAACTCGTCCGTCGCGGTGCTCTTGCCGTAGCTCAGGTAGCCGAAGCTGGCGCCCAGACCGCCGAGGCCCTCGACCCGCTGGGTGTATCCGATGTAGGAGAAGTTCACGTCATCCGCCAGGTCGGGCACGAGCTTGGTGTAGGTGAGCGCGACGTCGTGGCCGCGAACGAACGCGAGGGCGGCCGTATTCCACCATATTGAGTTGCCGTCGCCGACGAACGCCACGCCGGTGTGCCCCATCCCGTCGCTGCGGGCGCCGGGGGCGATGAGCAGGGACTGGGCCCCCGCTTCGGACTGAGCCTGGGCGGAGCCGAACGCTCCCGCGAGAAGGGCGAGCGCGAGGCAGGCCGGTAGGATCCGACTCATTCGAAAACCTCCTTCGGATGAAAAAATAGGGACGCGATCGCGCCCCGACGAAACGTCAAGGATATCGAAGAACCTCTGGAGGGTCAAGCGGTTGGCTCCTGATCATTCGGTCCGGAGGGCCCGTCCGACGGCCTTGGCGTGGTCGCCCGAAGTGGACTCGGCGTTGACGCTGAACAGGTACACCCCAATGGCCACGTTTTCTCCCGAGGAATCGCGCCCGTCCCAGGGGATGTAATTCTCCCCAGCCGCCCCGTCCCACTCGATCTCCCGGACCCGCCGGCCGGCCACCGTGAGGATCTTGATCCGGAGCTTGGCAGGCCGATTGAGCCGGGCGTGCAGGTAGGTCTCCCGGGGGAACGGATTCGGGTAGTTGAAGACCTGGTCGAGCCGGAGGCCGGTCCCCGAGGCCGCCTCGCTGGCCACGTCCACGATGACGTTCGCGACCCCGATGTTCCGGAACGTGTCGGACGCGTGGGTCTCGAGCCGGTGGGGTCCGTCGGCGAGGCCGCCCGGGATGGTGAAGTCCACCGTCCCCCGCATGTAGCTCCCGGCGTCGTACGCGAAGCCCGACGTCAGCTCGTACGGCGTCCCGCGATCGTCCACGATCACGAAGATCGAGTGCGCGTTGTCGAGCCGCGTGAGATCGATCCCGCTCGAGTCCTCGAGCACGATCGTGATCCGGCCGCCCGGGTGGAGCAGCGAGTCCGTCCCGGACGGATACCGCACCTGGATCGTGGGTGGCGTCGCATCCACGCGGGACGAGGAGGTCCCCGCGATCCGCAGCGAGTCCACCGCCAGCCCGGCACCCCGGCCCCCGGCCTGCGACAGGAGGGCCCGCAGCCTCGCCCCCCGGCCGACCAGCCGGCCGTCCGTGGGCACGACGAAGGTCACCTGGAACGACCCGCGGTCGAGCGGCACGACCCCGCGAAAGAGCGTCGGCCCCGGGATCTGGTACGTCTGGCGGTCCCCCAGGTTAGGCTCGATCTGGGTTCGGATGAAGGGCGGTCCCTGGAGGAGGAGATCGGCCGATCCGGTGGAGAGCGTGTCGGGGGTCGAGTCGGTCGGGCCCATCACGGCGTGGCCGCGCAGGGTGACCACGTCGCCGCGGAGCACCGAATCGAGCGGCTGCTTCTCCCAGACCCCCGACCCGCGCGGGAGCGGCGGCCGGAGCGCGGGGTCGCCGAGGAATCCGTACTTCCGGACGGTGTCGTTGCTCGGACTGGCGAGCTGGTTCTTCGCGCGCGCGAACGCGAGGCCAGCCGTGCGGAGCGTGTCGACGCGCGGCGCGAGCGGGAAGAGCTCGTCGATGAAATGGTCGTTCAAGGGGCCGCTGTTCGACGGGAAGACGAGATCGCTCGCCGCGAGCGACGCGACGGCGCCGCCGCCGGGGAGCGTCAGGAGCAGCTCCCCGAGCCCCTCCCCGCTCGGCTCGTCGAACTTTCCGACCGTGCAGCTGAAGTAGCCGAAGATCGACGGACGGGTCGCGTTCGTGAGCCGCGCCGCGTCCGCGGAGCGGAACACCTGCTCGTCGGCGAGGACCTGGTCGGAGCCGTGCCCGACGTAGTCCGTGAACCACGCGCCGCGGTTGATCTGCCCGATGAATTCGTCCCGCGCCGCCGGCTTCGACTGGCGCGTCGTGTCCGAGAAGGCGAAATCGTTCAGGTACACCTTGGCCCGCTCGATCGGGTACGGGATGTGACCATCCTTTCGCTCCATCTGTCGGACGTGCTGGTTCCCCACGGGATCGTTCTCGTCCCGCTTCACCGCGTCGTCGGCGCAGAGGATCGCCCGCGCCCGCCACATGTCGAACTCCTGCGTCCCTTCGTACACGCGGAGCTTTCCGCCGACGAGCGTCGCCCCCTCGACCGTGGTCCCGGCCGGGAGACGGCCGACCGTCAGGTCGAGCAGGAGATCTCCCGGCCCGTCCAGGAGGCCGAAGAAGTCGTCGGACGTGTACTCGGAGAGGTTCGTGGCGTCGTAGTAGCCCGGATTCGTGGGCACGAGGTCCGGCGTCCCGAATCCGATGTAGTTCTTGGGGTCGTAGGTGGCGTCGCCGAGCAGGCAGAGATAGCTCGGCGGCGATCCCGTCCAGTGCGCGAAGGCGAACGCCATGAGATTCCGGATCGCGACGGGGCTCGGGAGCCCAGCGCCGAGCTGGGCGTAGATGCGCTCGGTCGTCGCGATGCGGACGCGAGGCGAGGGAAGCCCCTCGATGCCGAGGGAGCGGTAGGCCACCAGCGACTCGGCGACGGCAAGGAACGCGGGGGGCGTGACGATCACGTAGTCGGCGCCGTTGGCCGGATCGAGGAGGTCCGCGATCGTGTGCGCGCTCGACGCGGGCGCGTAGACGGTCGCGGCGGGCGTCGCGGCCCTCGCCGTCGACACCAGCGAGTACCGAGGACGGTAGCCCGGCCCGGCGCTGTCCTCCACCGTCCAGGTGAAAGGCGCGGCCGCGCCCGCCCATGCGCCGCCCACGAGACGGACCGGGCTCTCAGGATCGGTGCGATCGAGGAGCCAGACGGCGCTCGTGTCCGTCACGCCCGTGATCGCGTAGCGGATCGGCGTCGGCGCGATCGAATCGGGCGCCGCGAACTGCAGCGTGTCGTTGACGGCGATGAGCTGGCGCGGGTACCCCACCTCGAACCAGGCGAGGTAGGATCGGTCGGTTCGCTGCGGAAACGGGCCGGGATCCGTGAGGGCCGGCACCTCGATCTCCAGCGTGTCGCGACCGGCCGTCGCGATCCCCTGGGTGCTCAGATCCTGGTGGAGCGAGAAGTCCCAGCCGGCCGTGTCGACGAGCGCGTGGTTCCAGTAGATCCTCGCGACGTGATCGGGGATGCCGCCGCCGATCGAGCTTCCGACGCCCCAGAGTCGGACCAGCGCGTCGGCGGCGCTTCCCGGCAGCGCTCCCGGCAGGATCAGGTCGAAGCGTACGCGCGAGCCCTGGAACAGGATCCGGTTGAACCACCGCTCCCACCGGTACGGAGGTTCGAAGAGGTCGGCGTTGTAGAGCCGGTTCTCCTCGTAGTGCACGCGGTGGGACACGGCCGTGAGGAGCGGCGCGCCCGGAGCCTGGGGGGCCGCGTCGCGCGTGGGGATGCGGCGCGGAGGCGTGGCGGTCGGCCCTGGTCCCCAGGTGAGCCATAGATCCTCGAGGTCCGAATGCTGGGCTTCCCGGTAGTCGGGGCCTCCTCCGCGAACGAGGTCGTAGCCGAATCCCATCGAGCCGGTCGCGTAGACGTAGATCCGGTCCGACGGATCGAGCGAGCCGTCCCCCGCCCCGGTCACCTCGATCGCGCACTCGCGAAGGGAGTCGGGTCCGAGATCCACGCTCGCGCCCTCGGGCAGGTCGCCGGGCGTCGAGCGGAAGATGCGGAGGGTCGCCGGATCGATCGATCCCACGGCGACTCCGGCCGCCGCGAGGTCTGCGGCGGTGATGCGATAGAGCCCAGGGCGCACCACGGCGAGCCGGACCCACGGACGCGACCCGTCCACGCGGAGCGGGCCGATGGCGGCCGCGGCGCTTCGCAGCGTCCGAGCGCCGAGTGCGGAGCCGGTGCGCGCTGCTCCCGCGCGACCGCCTGTACCCGCGTCGCGAGCCGGGTAGAAGGGACCGACCGAGCCCGTCGGCGCGAGCGAGGTCCGCGGCGACGCAGGGATCGAGCCGGGCTCGACCGCGTCGTCCCAGGCGACGTCGACCGTGACCTCGTCCACGAAGGTGACGCGTCCCGTCGACGGATCCCAGGCCAGCGGACGGATCGTGACGGCGAGGAGCCGCTCGCTCCCCGCGGCCATGGCCCGCGACGTCCAGAGAGAGGCGCCCCCCCTCGCGTCGCCGTGCCAGGCGCCCTGCGCCTCGAGCGCCGCCTCGAAATCGGGCGCGGCGACGCGCGCGCGAATCGTCGCATCGGTGAGCAGGTAGGGGATGGGCGTCGGGCGAAGCGTCCCGAGCGAGCGCGGCACCGACGGCGCGACCGCCGCGCGGACGCGCGCTCCCCACGGAACGCGGAGGAAGAAGGTGCGCGCGGGAAGCGGCGGCGCGCCAGGCGAGGAACGGTCGGGGACGGCGCCCTGGAGAGCGATCTCGACGAGCGGAGTCCCGAGGAATTCGCCCCGAACCACCGCGGGCTCGCCCATGGGGATGCGGACGCGGTATCCGGTGGGCTGGACGGAGGAGACGATGGGGACGGGTGGCGTGGGGGGGGCCGTCGCGCTGCCGTCGGGCGCTTCGGCTTGGGCCAGGAGCGGAAGGGCCGCCGCCAGCATGAGGAGGACGGCCGGAATCCGCGGGCGCGACGGTCGAATCAACGGCCCTCGATCCGCTCGGCTTCCTCGATCAGGAAATTCGGCACGCCGTTGACGATCGGATACCGAAGGCCGCAGCGAGGGCAGGTGAACTTCTGCGCCGTGCGGTCGTACTCGAGGTCCCCCCGGCACTGGGGACAGACGAGAATGGCGAGGAGGCGGTCGGAGATCGGCCCGCCGTCCGTCCCGGCTTTCTGACCCTGCTCTGGTTCCTTCGGCATGGATGCTCGCTCCTCCTAAGCCTGCGGAGAGGCCCCCGCGGCAGCGGTTTCTTCCAGGTACACCCCCATCTTCAGATACTTCTCCAGCCTCCGGTCCAGAAGCTCCTGCTTGGGCAGCCCGATCAGCGCGCGCACGTGGCGGAGCACCGTGTCCTTGAGGCGGCGCGCGGTCTCCTCCGGATCCCGGTGGGCCCCCCCGAGCGGCTCGGGAATCACCTCGTCCACGACCTTGAGCTCGAGGAGATCCTGCGCGGTCAGGCGAAGCGCCTCGGCCGCCTGCTCCGCCTTGCTCGCGTCCTTCCACAAGATCGCGGCGCATCCCTCGGGCGTGATGACCGAGTAGATCGAGTTCTCGAGCATCATGACGACGTCTCCCACCGCGAGCGCGAGCGCGCCCCCCGATCCGCCCTCCCCAATCACCACCGAGACGATCGGCACCGGAAGGTGCGCCATCTCGAGGATGTTCCGCGCCAGTGCTTCGGACTGTCCGCGCTCCTCGGCGCCGAGCCCAGGGTACGCGCCCGGCGTGTCCACGAACGTCACGATCGGGAATCCGAAGTTCGCGGCCATGCGCATGAGGCGGAGCGCCTTCCGGTAGCCCTCGGGGTTGGCCATCCCGAAGTTGCGGTGGATGTTCTCCTTGGTGTCGCGGCCCTTCTGGTGCCCCAGGAAGAGAACCGGCAGGTCGTCCAGCATGCCGAGGCCGCCCACGATGGCGGGATCGTCGCCGAAGCGGCGGTCGCCGTGCAGCTCCAGGAATTGCGGAGCGAGGATCTTGAGGTAATCCAGCGTGTAGGGGCGCCGCGGGTGGCGAGCGAGCTTCACGCGCTGCCAGCGTGTGAGCTTCGAGAAGATGTCGCGGCGAAGCCGGTCCGCCTTGCGCTCGAGACGATCCAGCTCCTCGGCGGTCTCCCGCTCGTCTCCGCCCGCGCGGCTCTTCAGCTCCTCGATCTTCCGCTCTAGCTCGATGATCGGCTTCTCGAAATCCAGCCAGGTTCCGTTCATGCGGCTCCGCTCATGGGCGCTGGGGCGCACTCCTCCGAGCGCTCGACGACCCGCACGGCGGAATCGCCGAGGCGCTCCCGGAGCGCGCCGAGGAGCTCCTCGCTCGGCTGCACGAGGAGGCGCTTCGCGCGGATCTGGGTTGGCTCCAGGCCGGCCGGGCCGCGGACCGTGAAGTATACGGGGCTGATGCCCGGATGGCGAACCAGCAGGGAGCGGATCTCCTCGAGGGAAATCTTGTCCCCGCCCTGCGCGAGATCGATGTGCACGGCGCCTCCGGACGGCGGCGGGCCGAGCGGCTTGACCGCGGTCAGGACCATCTTCGGCTCGGCGTCCTCCCGGAGATTGACCCGGCCCCGCACCTCGAGCACGGTGCCCGGCTCCAGATCGGCGCGGTGTTTCTCGACCAGATCGGCGAAGACGGTCGACTCGACGGTCCCTTTGAGATCCTCGAGCGTCACGAACGCCATGGGCCGCCCGTTGCGGTCGGTGTGCGCCTTGCGCGCGGCGACGAGGCAGACGAGCGTGACCTCCGCGTTGTCGCGCGCCTCGCGCAGGCGGGACGTATCGATCGACGCGCGGGCCTCGATGTACGGCCGGTACGGGGTGAGCGGATGGTCGGAGAAGTAGAAGCCGAGAACCTCGCGCTCGCGGCGGAGTCGGTCGTCGAGGGGCCACGGATCGACCCGCGGGAGCGGCGGATCCGGGGCGACGATCTCGTGCTCGGCGCCGAAGAGACTTTCCTGGTTCAGGTTCACGCCTCGCGCGCGCTCCTGCGCCTGCGCGAGCAGATCTCCCACCGCCGCGAGGAGCTGCGCCCGATCCCCTTCCAGGGAGTCGCACGCGCCCGCCTGGACGAGCGAGTCGAGCACGCGCCGATTGATCGCGGCGAGGTCAACGCGCCGGATCAGGTCGCCGAGCGTCCGGAAGCGGCCCCCTTCGCGCCTCGCGCGGACGATCGCCTCGACGGATCCCTGACCCACGTTCTTGACGGCGGCGAGCCCGTACCGGATCGCCGGCCCCTCGAGGGTGAACGAGGCCACGCTCGCGTTCACGTCGGGAGGCAGGACCGCGATGCCCAGCCGGCGAGCCTCCTCCACGAGCGTCACGATGCGATCGGTGTCCCCCGCCTCGCTCGTGAGCGAGGCGGCGAGGTAGGCCGCGGGATGGTGCGCCTTGAGCCACGCGGACTGGTAGGAGAGCATGGCGTAGGCTGCGCTGTGCGACCGCACGAACCCGTAGCCCGCGAATTTCTCCATGAGATCGAAGATCTCCTCCGCCTTCTTCGCCAGCACGTTGTTCCGGGCGCAGCCCTCCACGAACGCCGACTTCTGGCGCGCCATCTCCTCCGGCTTCTTCTTGCCCATGGCGCGGCGGAGCAGGTCGGCCTGCGCCAGGCTGAAGCCCGCGAGCCGGTTGGCGATCTGCATCACCTGGTCCTGGTACACGATCACCCCGTAGGTCTTCTGGAGGAGGCTCTCGAGCTGGGGGTGCATGTAGGTGACGCGCTGCTTGCCGTGCTTGCGCTTGGCGAAATCATCGATCATGCCGCTCTGGATGGGACCGGGGCGGAAGAGCGCGTTGATCGCGATGATGTCCTCGAAGGTGTCCGGGAGCACCTTCCGGAGGAGATCGCGCATGCCGCCGGACTCGAGCTGGAAGATGCCGACCGTCTGCGCTTTCTGGAGGAGCGCGTAGGTGTCGGGGTCGTCGAGCGGGAGCGAGCCGAGGTCGACCACGGTGCCCGTGCTCTCGCGCACGAGCTTGACCGCCTGCTCGAGCACCGTGAGGGTGCGGAGCCCCAGGAAGTCCATCTTGAGGAGCCCCACGCGCTCGAGCGACTTCATGTCGAACTGCGTCGTGAGGTCTCCCTTGGGAGAGCGGTACATCGGCACGTGCTCGGTGAGCGCGCCCGGCGCGATGAGCACCCCTGCCGCGTGCGTGGAGGCGTGCCGCGCGAGCCCCTCGAGCGCCATGGAGCAGCGGAGGAGCCGCGCGTGGCGCTCGTCCTGGAGGAGAGCCTTCAGCTCCGGCACCGTCTCGAGCGCCCGCTGGAGGGTCATCCCGAGATCGGCCGGGATCATCTTCGCGACCTTGTCCCCCTCGGCGAAGGTCATCGCGAGCGCGCGCGCCACGTCGCGCACCACGGCGCGCGCGGCCATGGTCCCGAAGGTGATGATCTGGCTCACGCTCTCCCGGCCGTACTTCGCCACGACGTAGTCGATCACCTTCTGGCGCTGCTCGTACGCGAAGTCGATGTCGATGTCCGGCATGCTCACGCGCTCCGGATTGAGGAAGCGCTCGAAGAGAAGGTCGAACCGGATGGGATCGATGTCGGTGATGCCGAGCGCGTAGGAGACGAGGCTCCCCGCCGCGGAGCCGCGGCCAGGCCCAACGCCCACGCCGTTCTCGCGCGCGTAGTGGATGAAGTCCCGGACGATCAGGAAGTAGCGCGCGTAGCCCACCTGGCAGATGGTGTCGAGCTCGTAGGTCAGCCGCCGCTCGATCTCATCGGTGATCCGTCCGTCGTAGCGGCGCTCGATCCCCTCGCGCGCGAGGCGTCTCAGGTACACCTCTTCGCTCTCGAACTCGGCGGGGATCGGGAAGGACGGGAGCTGGACCCGCTCGGTATCGAGCGTCAGCTCGCATCGTTCCGCGATGACGAGCGTGTTCCGGAGGGCGTCCGGCGTCTCGCCGAAGAGCGCCTCCATCTCGTCGGGGGTCTTCACGTAGAGCTGATCGGTGGTGAAGCGAAACCGGTCCGCGTCGAGCATCGTCTTGCCGGTCTGGATGCAGAGGAGCACCTCGTGTGCCTCGGCGTCCTCGCGCGCCAGGTAATGGCAGTCGTTCGTCGCGACGATGGGGATGCCCATCGCGCGCCCCAGCTCGATCAGGCCCCGCGCGGCCTTCTTCTCGTCCTCGAGCCCGTGGTCCTGGATCTCGAAGAAGTAGAACTCGGGGCCGAAGAGATCCCGGTACCAGCCCGCCGCGCGGCGCGCCCCGTCCATGTCGTCGGCCACGACGAGCTGCGGGACCTCGCCCCGCAGGCACGCGCTCAGGCAGAGGAGCCCGCCCGCGTGCGCGGCGAGCAGCTCCTTGTCGATGCGGGGCTTGTAGTGGAATCCCTCGAGATAGCCGGCCGAGGAGAGCTTCGTGAGGTTCTTGTAGCCCGCGCGGTTCCGCGCGAGCAGGACCAGGTGGTCGTATGCCCCCCGGCCGTCGGCGGTGCGCGTCCGGTCGCCGCGCGATCCGTGCGCGACGTAAACCTCGCAGCCGACGATCGGCTTGATGCCGGCCGCGTGCGCGGCATCGTAGAACTCGACCGCGCCGAAGAGATTGCCGTGGTCGGTCAGCGCGAGCGCGGGCATCTGCATGGCGACGGCGCGGGCGATCAGCCGGTCCAGGCGGCAGGCGCCGTCCAGGAGCGAGTAATCGCTGTGATTATGGAGGTGGACGAAGGGCGCGCTCATGGGAGGCTCATCCGGGCCCCAGCGCCGCAGCGCGACCGGGTTTCAGCCGTGGAGGGGGCACGGCGCCAGTCTACACGACCCCCCTGCCCGCCCCTACGAATTTCCGTTCGCGCGCGGGCACGCCGTGTGTAGGATGCGCGCGTGACCTCCGTGTCCTCGGCCGGCCCCGATCTCGCGGCCGCGCGCGCGCGTCTCCGCGCGATCCTGCTCGAGCGGTCGATCCGCTTCGGCGACTTCACGCTCTCCTCGGGAGCGAAGAGCCGCTACTACGCGGACGTGCGGCGCACGAGCCTCCACCCCGAAGGTGCACTCCTCATCGCGCAGCTCCTCGACCCGATCCTTCTCGAGCACGGCGTCGCCGCGATCGGCGGGCTCACGCTGGGCGCCGATCCCATCGTCGGCGCCACGATCGCCTGGACCCAGCTCCAGGGTCGCGGGCTCGTGGGCTTTCTCGTCCGCAAGGATCAGAAGGCACACGGCATGGGCACCCG
>JAEHDN010000197.1 GCA_016880395.1 Candidatus Eiseniibacteriota bacterium | reverse complement strand
CATGCCCAAAGACCGCATGTAGAGATGCAGGTCGCGCGTCTGCTCGAGCGTCTGGCGCCGGTTCACCGCGTCCTGTACCACGGGATCGAAATCCTGCACGCCCATCGAGATCCGGTTGAAGCCCAATTCTTTGAGCAGCTCCGCCTGCCGCCGCGTCGTGACGCGCGGGTCCACCTCGATCGCGATCTCGGCGCCCGGATCGAACGTGAACCGGTCGGCAAGCATCGTCCAGACGCGCCGCATCTGGTCGAGGTCCAGATAGGTCGGTGTGCCGCCCCCCCAGTGGTACTGCACCACGCGCGTGCGCTTGCCGAGCCTCTGGGCGACCAGCGCGACCTCGCGCTCGAGATCGTCCAGGTACGCGTCGGCGACTCCCTGCTTCTGCGTGATGATGACGTTGCAGCCGCAGAAGCTGCACCGCTCGCGGCAGAAGGGGAGATGGATGTAGAGGGAGAGGGGATCGCCGGGCGTGCGCGCGGCGTCGTCCAGCTTCTCGAGGTAGCGCTCCGGCGTGAAGCCCTCGTGGAACTCGATCGCGGTCGGATAGGACGTGTAGCGCGGGCCGGGCCGGTCGTACTTGGCCAGGAGGTCGGCGGTGATCTGGGCGGTTGTGCGGCTCATGGCGTACCTCCTCCGCCGTGGGCGTGGTAGCGCTTCACGGTGTCGACGAGGAGCTTCACGTTCTCGATGGGGGTGTCCGGGAAGATCCCGTGCCCCAGGTTGAAGATGTGCCCCGGACGTCCCCGATTCTCGCGCAGGACCGCCTCGGCTCCCACCACGATCTCCTCGCCCGGGCCGAGCAGGAGCGCGGGGTCCAGGTTCCCCTGGACCGCCTTGGAGTTGCCGAGGATCGCCCTCGCCTGGGCCAGGGAGACCCGGTAATCGAGGCCCAACACGTCCGCGTGCACGGCGCGGAGCGCCTCGAGGTGCCCGACCGAGGGGGCCAGGGCGAAGTAGATGGTCGGCGTTCCTTTGGGGAGTGCCCGGAGCACCCGATCCGCGGAGGCCGCCGCCGTGCGCGCGAACTCCGCCGGAGCGAGCCATCCAGCCTGCGTATCGAAGAGCATCACCGCGTCCACGCCCGCGCCGATCTGTGCCTTCAAATAGTCGATGGTGGCTACGGCGAGGAGGTCGAGGAGCAGCGCGAAGCCGTCGGGATCGCGCGCGAGGAATCCGCGCGTCTTCGAGAGATCGCGCGCTCCCCCCGCGTCCACCAGGTAGGCGGCCACGGTGAACGGGGCGCCGGCGAACCCGATCAAGGGCACGCGGCCCGCGAGCCGCTCGCGGCACGCGCGAACCACGGGGCGGATATGGGGAAGCGCGTCCATGCCCGCCCAGTGGAGCCGATCCACGTCCTCGCGGCGTGCGACCTGCATGCCGAGCTTGGGCCCGGGATCGAAGTCGAGCGGCACGCCCATGCCGAGGAGCGGGATCAGGATGTCCTGGAAGAGAATCGCCGCGTCGAACCCGAACCGGTCGATCGGCTGCGCCGTGACCTCGGCGCACACCTCGGGAATCCGGCAGACGTCGAGGAACGAGTGCTTCTCGCGCACGGCCCGGTACTCGGGCAGATAGCGCCCGGCCTGGCGCATGATCCAGATCGGCGTCTCCGTGATCGGCTCACCGCGGCAGGCGCGCAGGAACGAGAAGGCCGGTGCGAGCGACGGGCCCATCAAAGCGATCCTCCCAGCACCTCGTCCGCGGCCTCGAGCGTGCGGTCGATCTCCGTCTCGGTGTGCGCCGACGAGAGGAACGCGCTCTCGAACGCGGACGGAGGAAGATAAACGCCGCGCTCCAGCATCCCCTGGAACCACCGGGCGTAGCGATCCCGGTCGGCGCGACGCACCTGCTCCATGCCGTGGACCTCGGTCACGCCGAAGAAGAGGGTCCACATGGAGCCGATCGCGTTCACCGTGCCCGTGACGCGGTGGCGGTCGAGCGCGGCGCGGAGTCCCGCCGCGAGGAGCGTGGTGCGCGCCTCGACGCGGCGGAAGAAGTCGGGGTCCGATTCCATCTGGGCGAGCGCCGCGTCCCCGGCGGCCATCGCGAGCGGATTCCCAGAGTAGGTCCCCGCCTGGTAGACCGGCCCCTCCGGCGCGACGAGCGCCATGAGATCGGCGCGTCCGCCGAACGCCGCGACCGGAAGCCCGCCGCCGATCACCTTGCCGAGGGTCACGAGGTCCGGCCGCACGCCGTAGCGCTCGGCCGCGCCGCCGCGCGCGGCGCGGAAGCCGCACATCACCTCGTCGAAGATGAGCACCGCGCCGTGGCGGTCGCAGAGCGCACGCAGACCGGGAAGGAAGTCCGGGGAAGGCGGGATCACGCCGTAGTTGCCAACGACCGGCTCCACGATCACCGCGGCGATCTCGCGGTCCTCGCGCTCGAAGTGCGCGCGAACGGAACCGAGGTCGTTGTACGAGGCGAGCCGTGTGTCCGCGAGCGCCGACGCGGGCACGCCGGGCGAGTCCGGGAGCCCCAGGGTCGCCGCCCCCGAGCCAGCCTTGATCAGGAAGGGATCGGCGTGGCCGTGGTAGCAACCCTCGAGCTTCACGTAGAGCGCGCGCTTCGTCGCCGCGCGCGCGACGCGGAGCGCGGTCATGGTCGCCTCGGTGCCCGTGGAGACGAAGCGGAGCCGCTCGGCGGCCGGGTAGAAGCGGCGCACACGCTCGGCGAGGTCTCCCTCGAGGGGCGTGCTCGCGCCGTAGAGCGTGCCGAGCCTGGCCTGGCGCTCGATGGCGGCGGTGACCGCGGGGTGCGCGTGTCCGAGAAGGAGCGGTCCCCAGCCGAGCACGTAGTCGAGCAGCTCCTGCCCGTCCGCGTCCACGAGGAAGGCGCCGTGCGCGGCCACGATCTGGCGGGGCACGCCGCCGACCGCCTGGAAGGCCCGGACCGGCGAGTTCACCCCGCCCGGGAAGAGTCCCCGCGCGCGACGGTTCAGCTCCTCGCTCTTGGCGGTGGTCACGGCGGGCCGGGTCTCCTTCATGCCAGGCCCCTCGCGAGCACGGGCGCGATCTCCCGCGCGAAGTAGGTGAGGATCACGTCGGCACCCGCGCGGCGGATGGAGATCAGGGACTCGAGCGCTGCCCGCTCCCCGTCGAGCCATCCGTTCTGCGCCGCCGCCTTGATCATCGCGAACTCGCCCGAGACGTTGTACGCCGCGACCGGCACACCGAAGCGCTCCTTCACGCGGCGGATCACGTCGAGGTAGGGGAGCGCGGGCTTCACCATCACCATGTCGGCTCCCTCCTCGAGGTCGAGCGCCACCTCGCGCATCGCCTCGTCCGCGTTCGCTGGATCCATCTGGTAGCCGCGGCGGTCCCCGAACTGTGGGGTGGACTCGGCGGCCTCGCGGAAGGGGCCGTAGAACGCACTCGCGTACTTGGCGGCGTAGGAGACGATCGGGGTGTCGGGAAAGCCCCCCTCGTCGAGGGCGCGGCGGATGGCGCGGACCCGGCCGTCCATCATGTCGCTCGGCGCGATCAGATCGGCGCCCGCGGCGGCGTAGGCGGTCGCGGCGCGCGCGAGGAGCGGGAGCGTCTTGTCGTTGTCGACCGTCTCTCCGTCCAGCACGCCGCAGTGGCCATGGTCGGTGTACTCGCAGAGGCACACGTCGGCCCAGAGAAGAAGGCCGGGGGCAGCCTTCTTGAGCGCGCGGAGCGCCGTCGGGACGATCCCTTTCTCGTCGTAGGCCTCGCGTCCCACGGCGTCCTTGGCCGCCGGGATCCCGAAGAGGATCACACCGCCGATTCCAGCGCGCGCGATCTCCTCGGCGTCCCGGGCCAATTCGTCCACCGAGAGCTGGTGGTGGCCCGGCATCGAAGCGACCGGGCGGCGCACCTTCGTCCCGTGGCACACGAAGAGAGGGGCGACGAGATTCGACGCAGCGAGCGTCGTCTCACGGCGCATGGTCCGGAGGGCCGGAGTGGCGCGAAGCCGGCGAAGCCGAGTGGTCGGATAGGTCACAGGGGGATCCTCTTCACGGATGGTAGCGCGCCCGGAGTGAACGGGTCGACGCCTGCTTCGGCGATCCCCGCGTAGCCGCGCGCCTCGAGCGCCCGCCGCGTGGTGTCGCCGATGGGCACCGCGCGCGCCCTCGCGCGGAGCGCGCCGAGGGTGTCCGGCGGGAGGAGCCGCTCGAGCGCCTCGATCCCGGACGGGCTGTAGAAGAAGATCACCATCGGATCGTCCGCCGCAAGGGCCGACCGCACCACGTCCAGGTCCGGCGCGAGGAACCTCGTCCGGTAGACCTCGAACGGGTCGACCGCGATCCCCGCGCGCTCGAGCGCCGCGGGGAGATCGGGGAGCGACCGGTCGCCGTGCAGGAAGGCAACCCGCCGGATGTCGCGCGCCGCGCGCGCCTCGGTGATGAGGGCGGCGAGCCTGGTCGCCGAGGGCTCGCTCTCCACGAATGTCACGTCGAGGTGGCGGTCCGCGATCGGGGCGGCGCTCTCGGCGCCCACCGCGAAGAGCGGGAGCCGAGCGAGCACGTCCTGGAAGCGCGGAAGGGCGGCATCGGCGAGCGCGGCCGCGGCACGCCGGCTGGTCCAGGCGATCGCCGCTCCCTCCCGAGGATGCTCGAGCCAGTCGACCCAGCCCGCCACGTCGCGCCCAGGCTCCGTGCCGAGGAGCGGCAGGCGCGCGACGCGGAAGGAGCAGGCCTGCGCGGCCTCGACGATCCGGTCGTCGCGCGGATCGGAGCGGGTCACGACGAGGAGCGCGGTCACGGGAGGACCTCGTCCTTCCGCACGGCGTCGAGGATCTCGCGCGCCCCCTGGGCGAGCGCGAGGTGCGCGAGCGCCACGCCCAGCTCGGCGGCCTGGCTCATGGAGCCCTCGACGGATGTGCGGATCGAGGGCTCCCCGTCGGGATGCCCGACGAAGCCGGAGAGCGTGAGCTTGCCATCGTGCGCGACGCCGCGCGCGCCGACCGGCACGAGGCATCCGCCGCCCAGGCAGGAGAGGAACGAGCGCTCGGCCGTGCCCTCGGCCTCCGCCAT
>JAEHDN010000196.1 GCA_016880395.1 Candidatus Eiseniibacteriota bacterium | reverse complement strand
GAACGTCATTGAGGGGACCACCGTGCAGCAGGAGAACATCGGCCTCAAGCTGCTGGAAGCGCGTCTCATTACGCCCGACGCTCTTCAAAAGGCCCAGCTCCAGATCAAGACCGGGGGCGGGAACATCACGGGCGCCCTCATCAAGATCGGCGCGATCGCCGAGGACGACCTCTCGAAGTTCCTGTCCGAATTCTACGGCGTGCCCTCGGTGGACCTGGGGAACTACACGCCCGACCCGTCCCTCGTGAAGCTCCTCCCGGGAGACGTCGCCAGCAAGTTCCAGGCGGTGCCGATCTCCCGCGCGGGACGCCGGCTCACCGTGGCGATGGCGAACCCGGCCAACATCTTCGCCATCGACGACATCAAGTTCATCACCGGCTGCGAGGTGCAGCCGTGCGTGGCGACCGAGTCGGCCATCAAGAAGGCGATCGACAAGGCGTACGACTCCGCCGCCACGTTCGAGAGCGTCATGCGCGGCCTCGACGACGAGATCGAGGTGCTCGAGGACTCGGCCGACGACGTTCCGGACGTCGCCCTCCTCGGCGAAGCGGAGCAGGCTCCCGTCGTCAAGCTGGTCAACTCGCTCATCTCGGACGCGGTCCGCAAGGGAGCGAGCGACATCCACATCGAGCCCTACGAGAAGACCCTCCGGGTGCGATTCCGCATCGACGGCACCCTCTACGAGATGATGTCCCCGCCGTTCCGCATGAAGGCCGCGGTCACCTCGCGCCTCAAGATCATGGCCGACCTCGACATCGCCGAGCGCCGCGTCCCTCAGGACGGCCGCATCAAGCTCCGCCTCCTGGGCAGGAACATCGATCTCCGCGTCTCGAGCCTCCCGACCATCTTTGGCGAGAAGGTCGTGATGCGAATCCTGGACAAGGGCAACCTCAACATCGATCTGAACAAGCTCGGCTTCCAGGAGCAGGCGCTGAACGACTTCACGAAGGCGATCGCGATGCCCTACGGAATGGTGCTCGTGACGGGTCCGACCGGAAGCGGCAAGACGACCTCGCTCTACTCCGCGCTCTCCAAGATCAACCAGCCCGAGGTCAACATCATGACCGCGGAGGATCCCGTCGAGTACAACCTCGAGGGGATCAACCAGGTGCTGGTGAACGAGGGTGTCGGGCTGACCTTCGCCGCGGCGCTGCGCGCGTTCCTGCGCCAGGACCCCAACATCGTGATGGTCGGCGAGATCCGCGACATCGACACGGCTTCGATCGCCGTCAAGGCGGCCCTCACGGGCCACCTGGTCCTCTCCACGCTCCACACGAACGACGCGCCCAGCACCATCAACCGAATGGTCGACATGGGCATCGAGCCGTTCCTCGTCGCGTCCTCGACGAACCTGATCATGGCTCAGCGGCTCGTCCGGCGGATCTGCAAGAGCTGCAAGACCGACGTGACGCTGCACGCGGAAGTCCTCCGCGAGCTGGGGGTCAGCGATGCGGACGCGAAGAACGCCACGTTCAAGGAGGGGAAGGGCTGCGTGGACTGCAACAACACCGGATATCGCGGACGGCTCGGCGTCTACGAGGTCATGACCATCAGTCCGAAGGTCCGGGATCTCATCCTCGACCGGTCGCCCACGAGCCAGATCAAGAAACAGGCTGTGGCGGACGGAATGCTCACGCTGCGCGCGGATGGCTTGATCAAGCTCAAGAACGGACTTACCACGGCCGAAGAGGTCCTCAAGGAAACGGCTGCCGACCGGTAACGGCTCGGGGGGAACATGGTATCGCTTCGTCAGCTCCTGGACGAGATGATCAAGATGCGTGCGTCCGACCTGCACATCTCGGCCGGGGTGCCGCCGCAGGCCCGCATCGACGGATCGATCACGGCGATGGGGCATCCGCCGCTCACGCCGCAGATGACGCAGCAGCTCGCCTACAGCGTCCTCACCGAGGAGCAGCGCAAGCGCTTCGAGACCACCAAGGAGCTGGACCTCTCGTTCGGCGTCCCCGGGCTCAGCCGCTTCCGCGCCAACGTGTTCCTGCAGCGTGGCGTGACCTCGATGGCCATCCGGCAGATCCCGTACGAGATCTTCAGCTGCGAGCAGCTCGGCCTGCAGAAGACCATCCGGGACCTCACCCAGAAGCAGAAGGGGATGATCCTGATCACCGGCCCGACCGGGAGCGGCAAGTCCACCACGCTCGCCGCCATGATCGATCTCATCAACACCTCCCGCGCCGGCCACATCATCACGATCGAGGATCCGATCGAGTACGTGCACCACCACAAGAAGTGCATCGTGCACCAGCGGGAGATCAACTCCGACACGACGACGTTCGCGACCGCGCTCAAGTACGTGCTGCGCCAGGACCCGGACGTGATCCTCATCGGTGAGATGCGGGATCTCGAGACGATCGGGGCGGCCCTCACCATCGCCGAGACCGGTCACCTGGTGCTCGCGACCCTTCACACGAACTCGGCGTACGAGTCCATCAACCGCATCGTGGACGCCTTCCCCTCGAGCCAGCAGCCCCAGGTCCTGTCGCAGCTCGCCTTCGTGCTCGAGGCGGTGGTCACCCAGCAGCTCATCCCGCGGTCCCGCGGTCCGGGCCGCGTCATGGTCGCCGAGACGCTCCTCTGCACGCCCGCGGTCCGGGCGGTCATCCGGGAGCGCAAGACGCACCAGATCTACAGCCTCATGCAGGCCGGCACGAAGCACGGCATGCAGACCATGAACCAGGGGCTGTTCCAGGCGTACGTCAACAAGCACATCTCGCTCGACGAAGCGTTGGGACGCAGCTCCGACGTGAAGGAGCTCGAGGGGATGCTCGAGAAGGTCGGCGTTCACATCTCCGCCGCTTACTAAACCGCCGCAGGGGGTCGCATCGTGCCTGTGTACGTGTGGAAGGGTCGCACCGTCGCCGGGGAGGTCCAGACCGGGGAGCTGACGTTCGAGAACCAGGACGAGGTCCTGGCGGCGCTCCGGAAGAAGCGGATCATCATCACCTCGGTCCGGGAGAAACCGCGGGACCTGAAGTTCTCGCTGCCCAAGTTCGGGAGCGGCGTGAGCACCCGCGATCTCGCCATCTTCACACGCCAGTTCGCCACCATGATCAACGCCGGTCTCCCGCTGGTCCAGTGCCTGGACATCCTCTCCAAGCAGACCGAGAAGGAGAATTTTCGCACGATCATCGGGCAGACGATGCGCGAGGTGGAGGCGGGCACGACCCTGGCGGAGGCCCTTGCCAAGAAGGAGAACAACCAGGTCTTCGACGAGCTCTTCGTGAACATGGTGGAGGCCGGTGAGGCGGGCGGTATCCTCGACGACATCCTCCAGCGCCTCGCGACGTTCATCGAGAAGGCCGAGGCGCTCAAGCGGAAGATCCAGGGGGCCATGGTCTATCCGGCCGTGGTCATGACGGTCGCGGTGCTCGCGACCGCCTTCATGCTCATCTTCATCATCCCGACGTTCGCCCGCATGTTCACGGCGTTCGGCGGCGACCTGCCGCTACCGACGAAGATCGTCATGGGGCTCTCGTCCTTCCTGCGCTCCTTCTGGTGGGCCATCCTCGGGGTGATCGTGGGCCTCGTGTTCACGATCCGGCGCTACTACACCACCGAGCGCGGGCACATGCAGATCGACCGGCTCCTGCTCCGCGTGCCGGTCCTCGGAGACGTCATTCGCAAGGGCGCCGTCGCGCGGTTCACGCGGACCCTGGGGACGCTCATCTCCTCGGGCGTGCCGATCCTCACCGGCCTCGAGATCACGGCCCGGACGGCGGGCAACCGCGTCGTCCAGGAGGCGATCATGGCCGCGCGCGCCTCGATTCGCGAGGGCGAGACGATCTCGGCCCCACTGCGCCAGTCCAACGTGTTCCCGCCGATGGTGGTCCAGATGATCTCCGTCGGCGAGGAGACGGGCGCGCTCGACGACATGCTCACGCGCATCGCGGATTTCTACGACTCGGAGGTGGACACGGCCGTCGACGCGCTGACGTCCCTCATCGAGCCGGTCATGATCGTGTTCATGGGCGCCGTGGTCGGCGGGATGGTCATCGCCATGTACCTGCCGATGTTCAAGCTGATCAATGTGGTCGCCGGCGGGCACTAGGCCGCGCCGGGTGCCGCCCGCGCCGGCACTTCCCGAGCGCGAGCGGCGGCAGCGAGAGGCCGTTCGCGCGGTCATTTTCGGCCGGATCGCGCTGATCTCGCTGGTGGCGGCCATGGCGGTCGCGTTCTCGGACACGGGCCTCAGCCTGACGCGGCACTACCCGTTCGGCTTCCTGATCCTGCTGTCGTCCGGGCTCGGCTTCGCGTACACGCGCGCGGTGCGGAGCGGGGCCGACGTGAACGCGCTCCTGACGACGCAGTTCCTGGTCGACGTGGCGATGATCTCGTACCTGCTCCTGTTCACCGGGGGCACCTCGAGCCAGTTCGCGCCGCTGTTCCTGCTGGCGCCGTTGATGGGCGGGATCTTCCTGCACGTGCGGGGAGGGCTCTTCTTCGCCGGCGCCGCGTCCGCCGCCTACGCGGCGTTCTACGTCGCGGAGCACGCCGGGCTCGTTCCGCCGATGGCGTACGGGCTGACCGAGCGCCTGAGCGAGGCCGCGCTCCAGTTGCGGCTGATCCTGTACGTGCCGCTCCTCTTCATCGTGGGGGCGATCGGAGGAGCGATCGGGCGGTCGCTGCGGGAGGGGGACCAGGCGCTCAACGAGGCGCGCGCCCAGCTCAACCGGGCGCTGTTCGACACGGAGACCATTCTGGAGAACCTCTCGAGCGGGCTCGCGACCATCGACGCGGGGGGGCAGGTGCGGCACTGGAACCGCGCCGCGAGCGAGATCATCGGGATTCCGGCGGGCGCCGTGCGGGGGCGGCACTACGTCGAGGTGTTCCGGGAGGGCTTCGAAGCCTTCGCATCCCGGCTCCGGGAGACCCTGGAGCAGGGGGTCGAGGGGACCCGATACGAGGTGACGGTGCGCACGGCGGACGGACGGACGGTGGCGCTGGGCATGTCGACGAGCCTCCTGCTCGGGAGCGCGGGGGAGCGGCGCGGGATGATCGCGCTCTTCCAGGACCTTTCCCAGGTGAAGGCGCTCGAGGAGAAGATCCGGCGCGGCGAGACGCTGGCGGCGATCGGACAGCTCTCGGCTGGCATCGCGCACGAGATCCGCAACTGCCTGAACCCGATCAGCGGGTCGGTGGAGGTGCTCCAGCGGGAGCTCAAGGTGGAGGGGGAGAACGGACGGCTCCTCGACCTGATCGTCCGCGAGTCGGAGCGGCTCGACCGGTTCATCCGCGAGCTGCTCGACTACGCGCGCGAGCGTCCGCTCCGCACGGAGTCGGTGGACGCGGCGATGCTGGCCGGTGAGGTGGTCGAGCTGGCGCGGCGGCACCCGAGTGCCGGCGAGAGCAAGCGTCTCGCCTTCGAGCGCGCGGGAAGCTCCGTCTGGGTCCAGGTGGACCTGGACCAGATGAAGCAGGTGCTGGCGAATCTCCTGATCAACGCGCTCGAGTCGATCGACGGAGAAGGCACGGTATCGGTGACGGTGCGGCAGGACCGGAGGGCCCCGAACGGATGGGGACGTCCGGCGGGCGTGCCGCGCGTCGTCTTGGAGATCGTCGATACGGGGGCCGGCATCCCGTCCCAGGATCTGGAGCACGTGTTCGAGCCGTTCTTCTCCACGAAGCAGGGCGGCACGGGTCTCGGACTGGCGATCGCCAGCCGGATCGTGGAACGCCATGGCGGACACCTGGAAGTCGAGAGTCGGGTCGGTGTGGGCACCACGATGCGCTTGTGGCTGCCCCAGGCCGAACGCCCGGCACGCACCGTCGCGCACGCGGCGTAACCCCAGCGGTGAGGATGGTCCAGTGGCCGGCGAGAAAATCCTGATCGTCGATGACGAAGAGAGCATGAT
>JAEHDN010000195.1 GCA_016880395.1 Candidatus Eiseniibacteriota bacterium | reverse complement strand
GTGGATCACGGCCCAGCGGTCCTCCGGAAGGATCTGCGTCGCGTAGCTCGGCATCAGGTTCTGACCCCTCGTGATCACGTGGAAGATCCGCCCGTCGGGCCAGTTCCTGACCTTGAGCGAGTGCAGGGTCGGGGGCATCGGGTAGAGCGGAACGATGTACCCCTGCCCGTCCCCCTCGGGTCCGTGGCAGACGACGCAGGTGTTCATGAAGACCTTGTGCCCGCGCTCGAGCACGGCCTGCGTGCGCGGGAGCGGATTCACGAGCTCCTGCCCCGCGAGGAGGCTGTCCGCGGCGGCGTAGCGATACGGCGTGTAGCCGACCGGGACGGTGCCCGGGACCGGATTCCGCATCACCGACTGCCCCGGCCGGAGCAGATCCTCGGCCTGCGCGGCGACGCGCGGCCCGTAGGCCATGTTCGGCATGTACTCCATCGCCGTCGTCTGCTTCTGCCGCGTGCACCCGAAGGAGCCGAGCGCGAGGATCGCGGCCGCGGCCACGACGGAGCGAGATGGACCGTGGAGCGCCCGGGGCGCGCGGCGATCAGACACGGACCACCCGGATGTCGGCCGCATGCGTCCCGCGGAGCACCTGGATGATGCGCTGCTCGTTCCAATCCGGCCCGATCTCGGGCACCCAGAGCGCGAACCGGTCGTTCGTGAGATCCCGGTCGAGGATCGGCTTGCCCAGGTTCGGCAGCCCACAGGCGATGAGGAGCGCCGCGAGCGTCATGGTCCCGCCGATGAGCACGCCCGACTCGAAGGTGATCGGGATGAAGGCCGGGAGCGACACGAGCGGCTTCCCGCCGACGTTGATGGGCCAGTCGATCGCCGAGGCCCAGATCTCGAACGTGAGACCGAGGGCGGCGCCGCTCAACCCCATGACCAGCGTGACGTACGGGACCCAGGACTTCTTGATCCCGAGCGCCTCGCTCAGGCCGTGCACGGCGTAGGGGGTGTAGGCGTCCATGTCCGCAAAGCCATGCTCCCGGCCCAGGGCGGCCGCCCGGAGGAGCTTGTCCGGGTCGTCGTAGAGGGCGAGCACGCCCCGGCTCGGCGCGGGGCCCTTGGCGAAGGGATTACGCATGGACCGACTCCTCGGCCATCGGCTCCGGCTGGCCGCCCCTCGCGACCTTCTTGGCGCTCCAGAGCACGCTCTTCACCTCGGCGATCGAGATCGTCGGGAAGAAGCGGCAGAAGAGGAGGAACCACATGAAGAAGAACCCGAACGAGCCGGCGATGACCGAATAGTCGAAGATCGTCGGCTTGTAATAGGACCAGGCCGACGGGAGGAAGTCGCGGTGGAGCGAGGTCACGATGATCGTGAACCGCTCGAACCACATCCCCACGTTGACCAGGATCGACACGACGAACATCACCGCAAGGCTCCGGCGGAACCGGCGGAACCAGAAGATCTGCGGCGAGATGACGTTGCAGCTGACCATGATCCAGTAGGACCAGGCGAACGGCCCCCCGGCGCGGTTCAGGAACGTGAACCGCTCGAATGGGTTGCCGCTGTAGAGCGCGACGAAGAACTCGGTCGCGTAGGCGTAACCCACCATCATGCCGGTGACGAGGATGATCTTGTTCATGTTCTCCAGATGGTGGAGCGTGACGTAGTCCTCCATCTTGAAGACCTTGCGCAGGATCACGAGCAGCGTCACCACCATCGCGAACCCGGAGAAGATGGCTCCCGCAACGAAGTAGGGCGGGAAGATCGTGGTGTGCCAGCCCGGCAGGATCGACGTGGCGAAGTCGAAGGACACGATCGAGTGCACCGAGAGGACGAGCGGCGTCGAAAGCCCGGCCAGCATCATGTAGGCGCGCTCGTAGTGCTGCCAGTGACGCTCGGAGCCGCGCCAGCCCAGGGACAGGGCGCCGTAGATCGCGCGCCGCCAGCCGGTCGACCGGTCGCGGATCGACGCGAAATCGGGGATGAGCCCCGTGTACCAGAAGCAGAGCGAGATCGTGAGGTAGGTCGTGACCGCGAACACGTCCCAGACGAGGGGCGAGCGGAAGTTGACCCACAGGAAACGCGGGTTCGGGTACGGCACGAGCCAGTACGCGAACCACGTGCGCCCGAGATGGATGAGCGGGAAGAGCCCCGCGGTCATGACCGCGAAGATCGTCATGGCCTCGGCCGAGCGGTTGATGGCGGTGCGCCAGCGCTGGCGGAAGAGATGGAGGATCGCCGAGATCAGGGTGCCGGCGTGGCCGATGCCGATCCAGAAGACGAAGCTCGTGATGTCGACCGCCCATCCGACCGGGTGGTTCAACCCCCAGATCCCGATCCCCTTGTAGAGCTGGTACGAGATCTCCGCCACGAACTGGAGCGTGAGGAGAACGCTGATCCCGAAGAAGACCTTCCAGAGCATCCCGGGCTTCCGCTCGAGCGGAGCCGCGACCTCGGCCGTGATGTCGCCGAAGCTCTTCTTCGGGTCGATGAGCACCGGCTCGGCGAGTCCGGCGGCGACGAGATCGCTCACGCGGTCCCTTCCTCCTCACGGTTCCGGATCTTGCTCTGATAGGTGATCCGCGGGCGGGTGTTCAGCTCCGCGAGCACGTGGTAGCCGCGCTGGTTCTTCGAGAACTGCGCGATGCGGCTCTTCGGATCGTTGAGATCGCCGAAGATGATCGAGTCGGTCGGGCAGGTCTGCTGGCAGGCGGTCTGGATCTCCCCGTCCAGGACCCGGGTGCCCATGGCCTTCGCGTGCTCCTTGCCGTCGCGGATCCGCTGGATGCAGAAGGTGCACTTCTCCATGACGCCGCGGCTCCGGACCGTGACGTCCGGGTTGAGCGCGAGCCGGAGCGAGTTCGCCTTGATGTTGCTGTACTCGAACCAGTTGAACCGGCGCACCTTGTACGGACAGTTGTTCGAGCAATACCGGGTGCCCACGCAGCGGTTGTAGACCTGGATGTTGAGCCCCTCGCTCGAGTGCACCGTCGCGAGCACCGGGCAGACCGTCTCGCAGGGTGCGTTCTCGCAGTGCTGGCAGAGCATCGGCTGATACGTGAAATCGGGCTGGTCCGGCGAGCCCGAGTAGTAGCGATCGATGCGGATCCAGTGCATCTCGCGGCCGCGGAGAACCACAGACTTCCCCACCACGGGGACGTTGTTCTCGACCATGCAGGCAACCATGCAGGCCGAGCATCCGATGCAGGTGGTCAGATCGACCGCCATGCCCCACTTGTAGCCCTTGTACTCGTACGGCGACCACATCGAGGGCAGATGCGTGGGCTCCTCGATCCCGGACCTCGGATCGCGGAGGAACTCGGGATAGGTCGCGTCGTAGATGATCGGACGGTCGAGGGTGATGTTCTCCGCCTGGACGACCGCCAGAGGCGCCACCCGCCCCGTGCGACTCACGCGGACCGGGATGCCGCTCATGCCGATCCGCCCCGCGGTGGCCTCCGCCAGCGTGTAGGCGTTCTGGCCCACCCTGTTCCCGACACGTCCCGCCGCGGTGCGGCCGTAGCCGATCGCGATCCCGATCACGTCCGGGTGGAGTCCCGGCGCGACGTGGACCGGCAGATCGAACTTCGCGTGCCCGACGTCCACGGTGACGACGTCGGCCTTCATCTCGTATTCCGCCACGCCGAGCGCCTTGGCTCGGGACGGCGCGATGGCGACGAAGTTGTCCCACGTGCACTTCGACATGGGATCGGGAAGCTCCTGGAGCCATGCGTTGTTGGCGAACCGCCCATCGTAGACGGTCACGGGCGTGTAGAGCGCGAGCTGGAGGCCCTCGGGATCCGGGCCGGGCTTGAGCGTCGGGAGCGACGGAAGCGTCTCGCCGCGGAACGAGCGCGCGG
>JAEHDN010000004.1 GCA_016880395.1 Candidatus Eiseniibacteriota bacterium | reverse complement strand
TCCCATCAGATCGGCCGCCTGCAGCCACGTCAGCTCGCCGCTCATGGCCCGCAGTACCACCTCTTGCGTCTTCATCGCCCGCTCCTGCGGGGTCGGCTTCAGGATCATCGCCCAGGGCCTCCTTCCAAGCCCCGGAGCGTCCCCGCCGATCCCCTCTAAGGGAAGCGGACAAATGACCTGCCAAAAAGCGGACATATGATCTGCTCTCTACACAGTCAGGCCTCGCCCCCTTGAGCCAACCGCCCGATCCCGGTACACTGCCCCGCCATGACCGAACGCGAGGCTCCTCCCAAGCCACTGTACGACCCCGTCTCCGGTTTCGCCCCCGCCGCGCTCGTCACCGGGCCGAATGGAGCGGTCGGGCGAGCAGTCTGCCGCGAGCTGGTCCAGAACGGCTATCGCGTGCTCGGGCTGGCCCGGAACGCGGACGCGGAGGCCAGGCTCCCGTACGCGGTGGTCGCCGTGATGGGCGACGTGCGCGATCCGGTGCGATGGGAGGCGGCGATCCACCGCGCCGACGTGGTGATCCACACGGCGATCCCGCACGGCCCTCCCGGCCCGAAAGACCGCGCCTACGCGGAGCGCGAGGCGGAGGATGTCGCGGGAATCCTCGATGGCCTCGCCACCGTCGTCCGTCGCCAGAAGAAGCGCTTCGTCCACACGGCGAGCGCGATCCTCTTCGAGCCGAACGCCGACGGGTGGGTCACCGAGGGGAATGCTCTCTCCGAGGGACGGGGCTACGGCATCCGGCAGCGGAAGGTCTACTCGGTGCTCACGAAGCACCGGAAGAAGGGGCTCAAGGCGATCACCATGTGCCCCTGCTTCGTCTACGGTCCGGGGGGTTGGTTCGAGAAGTCGGTGCTCGACCCGATGAGCCGGGGCGAGTCGCGCATGATCGGGGATGGAGCGCAGACCATGCACTACGTCGAGGCGTCCGATCTGGCGCGCGCGTACCGGCTCGCGCTCGAGCACGGCCTGGACGGAGAGGACTACCTGATCGGGGACGACAAGCCGACCACGCACGGCGAGTTCACGCGCCTCGCGGCCCGCGAGATGGGCGCTCCGCCGCCGGTCTCGGTGCCCGAGGAGGACCTGATCCCGCTTTTGGGCGACTGGGGTCTCGAGGCCATGACGACCTGTCCCCAGGTCGATTCCACCCGCGCGCGCGAGCGCCTGGGCTGGACCCCGCAGTACCGCACGGTCGAGGAGGGAATGCCGGTGGTGGTGCGGGGCTACAAGTGGCGCCACACGTACGGCACGCAGGCCGAGCCCTTCCGGATCGTCGCGGAGCGCAGCTGGACGTAGCCGTCCCGCCCGCGGCTCCCCGCCGCTAGGGCAGGAAGAAGAACGCCATCCCGAGGATCGCGTAGACCGCGATCATCAACGCCCCTTCCAGCCAGTTCGACTCGCCGTCCTGCGCCACCAGGTTCACGACGAACGTGGCGAGCATCACCGACAGAACCTCGAAGGGGGTGAAGCGCAGATCCATCGGGCCGTGCTTCATGAAGTGGGATGCGAAGACGAGGACCGGCGCGACGAAGAGCGCGATCTGGATGCTCGAGCCGGTCGCGATCTGGAGGGCGAGGTCCATCTGGTTGCGCATGGCGACGATCACCGCGGTCGAGTGCTCCGCCGCGTTGCCGATCACCGCGACCACGATCACGCCGACGAACACCTCGGTGAG
>JAEHDN010000194.1 GCA_016880395.1 Candidatus Eiseniibacteriota bacterium | reverse complement strand
TCCAAATGGAGTACGAGCGAGCGCTGGGCTCCCGTGAGAAACGAGTATACCTGTCGCGGCTTGGAGCAGCAGCGCGGGGATTCGCCTGAGACAACCGCTGCAACCCTCAAGAACGGCCAGGCGGAAGTGCACACCGTGGAGCACATCCTCGCCGCGGCCGCCGGCCTCGGGATCGACAATCTCGTCATCGCCCTCGACGCGCAGGAGCCGCCGGAGCCTCCGGACGGCAGCGCCTCGCCTTACGTGCGCCTCTTCCAGGAGGCCGGGCTCGTGGACCAGCCGGCGCCGCGCCGCTACTTCCGCGTGACGGAGCCGGTGCGGCACGAGGAGAACGGCGTCATCCTGGTGGCGCTCCCGCACGACGGCCTGCGCGTGACCTTCACGATCGAGTACACGAACGCGTGGCGCGGAACCCAGTACGCGTCGTATGACATCGACCCCGAGGTGTTCGTGCGCGAGATCGCGCCCGCCCGAACGTTCGTGCTCGAGCGCGACGTGGAGCAGCTCCGCTCGAAGGGGATGATCCAGGGAGGCACGCTCCAGAACGCGGTCGTGGTCCGGCCGAACGGCATCCTCAACGAGGAGCCGCTCCGCTTCGAGGACGAGTTCGTGCGCCACAAGATCCTCGACTTCCTCGGCGACCTGACGCTCCTCGGCCGTCCGGCGCGAGGGCACTTCCTGTCGATCAAGTCGGGACACGCCTCGAACGTCCGATTCGTCCAGCGCCTCGCGGCGGCGGAGGAGCCGGGAGCGCTCCTGGACCGTGAATCCTCGAACGGCAGCGGCGCCCCCGTTCAGCTCGACATCAACGCGATTCAGCGGATCATGCCGCACCGTTATCCGCTCCTGCTCGTGGATCGGATCCTGAGCCTCGAGCCGCAGCGCGTCGTAGGGATCAAGAACGTCACGATCAACGAGCCCTTCTTCGCAGGACACTTCCCGGGGCACCCGATCATGCCCGCCGTGCTGATCATCGAGGCCATGGCCCAGTGCGGCGGGGTGCTGCTCCTCAACAGCGTCGACCGGCCGAAGGAGCGGCTGGTGTACTTCATGGGGATCGACAACGCGAAGTTTCGCAAACCGGTGCGGCCGGGAGATCAGCTCCGTTTCGAGCTGACCCTGCTCCGCCTCAAGTCACGCATCTGTAAAATGGAGGGGAAGGCGTACGTCGATGGAGACCTCGTCGCGGAAGCAGAGCTTCTATCCAGCATCGTCGACCGGAATCCCTGAAGTCGACCTCCTGACCGGGACCTGGGCGAGAGCCCAGGGAACGGTGGTTCCGTTGCCCGGGCGCGAGACCGCGCGTCCCTCGATCCATCCGACGGCGATCGTCGAGCGTGGGGCGGAGCTGGGCGCCGGCGTGGTCATCGGGCCGTTCGCGTACGTCGGTCCGCGGGTCACCCTCGGCGAGGGGACCCGCGTCGGGCTCCACGCTGTCCTCGAAGGGCGCACGACGCTGGGCCCGCGCTGCCAGGTCCACCACGGGGCCGTGATCGGGAACCTGCCGCAGGATCTCAAGTATCGAGGCGCGCCGACGGATGTTGTGATCGGGAGCGACACGACGGTGCGCGAGTACGCCACCGTGCACGCGGCGACCGAGGAGGGGGAGGCGACCCGGATCGGGGACCACGTCCTCCTCATGGCGTACACGCACGTCGCGCACAACTGCCGTCTGGGGAACCACGTGATCCTGGCGAACGCGGTCAATCTCGCCGGCCACGTTCGAATCGACGACCACGCGATCATCGGCGGCCTCACCCCGGTGCACCAGTTCGTCGCGATCGGCTGCCACGCCTTCGTGGGCGGTGGGTCGCGCGTCCCGCAGGACGTGCCGCCCTTCGTCAAGGCGGCCGGCAATCCGCTTCGCGCGTGCGGCCTGAACGCGATCGGCATGGATCGCCGGGGAATCCCGGCCGAGGTGAGGCTCGAGCTGAAGCGCGCCTACCGCATTCTCTACCGGTCGCAGCTCAACGTCGGGCAGGCGCTCGATCGCATCCTGCGCGATCTCAAGCCCTACGCCGAGGTCCACGAGCTGGTCGAGTTCGTCCGCAGCTCGGAGCGGGGCATCGTGCGGTGACCCCGGTGCGGGTCGGCGTCTCCGGGCTCGGGCATCTCGGGACCCATCACGCCCGCGCCTGGTCTCGCATCGACGGGGTCACGCTCGTGGGCGGGCACGATCCCGATCCCGCCGCCCGCGCGCGCGCGCGATCGGAGCTCGGGCTCGCTCCGTTCGAGACGCTCTCCGATCTCCTCGACCAGGTGGATCTGATCTCGGTCGCCTCGCCCACGCCCGCGCACGCCGCGGGGGCGATCGAGGCGCTCGGTCGAGGCATCCACGTGCTCGTCGAGAAGCCCATGGCCGCGCGTCCCGAGGAGGGGGAGCGCATGCTGGCCGCGGCGCGCACGGCCGGGGCCGCCCTCTACGTCGGACACGTGGAGCGCCACAACCCCGCGGTCGCGGCGGCGCTGCCCCATCTGCGCTCGCCGCGCTTCATCGAGGCCCACCGGCTCGCCCCGCCGGTGAACCGTGGCCTCGACGTCGACGTGATCCTCGACCTCATGATCCACGATCTCGACCTCGCGCTCCTCGCGACCCGCTCCCGCGTGACCGAGATCCACGCGGTGGGCGTGCCCGTCCTCACGCCCCGCATCGACATCGCGAACGCGCGGCTCGTCTTCGAGAGCGGCTGCGTCGCGAACTTGACGGCGAGCCGCATCTCGCGGGAGAAGATCCGCAAGATCCGCTTCTTCGAGGCGAGCGAGTACCTTTCGATCGACTGTCTCCACCGGAGCGTCGAGGCGTACGCGCTCGCTCCGGCGAAGGCCGGTTCGGCTCCGGAGGGCGACGTCACCTCGACCGCCGAGCTCCTCGCGCGCATCCGTCCGGTGGCGATCCCGGTGCCGCAGGCCGATCCGCTCGAGACCGAGCTCCGGCATTTCCTCGCCTTGCGCGACGAGCCGCAGCGGTCCTGGGCGGAGTCCGCGACGGCGCTCGAGGCGCTCCGCGCCGCCGAGCGGATCGGGCGCCTCGTCGCCCCGCTCGCACCGCAGGGCGTCGCGGCCTGACGTTCCCCAGGATCATCGTCTCGGCCGGCGACCCGTCGGGGGACCGGCTGGGCGCCGCCTGCCTGAACGCGCTTCGGCGCCGCGGCATCCCCGTGGAGGCCTCCGGGCTCGGCGGCCCCGCGCTCCGCGCCGCCGGACTTCAAGCCGTCGCGTCGATGGAGTCGGTGGCGGTGATGGGCTTCGGCGTCGTGCGCCACCTTCCCGCCATCCGGCGCGCCCGAGCCGCCGTTCTCGATCTGCTCGAGCGCACGCCGAACTCGATCTTCCTGCCGATCGACTCGCCCGGCCTCAATCTCGGACTCGCCCGCGCGGCGCACCGCACGGGCCGCCCGGTCGTCTACTACGTCCTCCCGCAGATCTGGGCGTGGGGCTACGGACGCATCCGGCGGATCCGCGAGGACGTGGACCTCATGCTGCTCCTCTTCCGGTTCGAGGAGGCCATCTGCCGCCGCGAGGGCGTGCACGCGCGCTGGGTCGGACATCCCGCGGGCGCGCTCGCGCCCGACCCCGTCCTCCGCGAGGACGCCCGCCGCACGCTCGAGCTCGATTCGCGCGACACCCTGATCGCGCTCCTTCCGGGGAGCCGGAAGGGGGAGGTCGGGCACCACCTCGCGCCCATGCTCGACGCGGCCTCTCGCCTCGTGAGCCACGCCCCGGGCCGCGTCCGCGTCGCCGTGAGCGACTCCGGGCACGTGCCGGAGGTGGCCGCGCGCGGCGCGGCCCGCGATCTCTGGGAATCGCTCCGCCCCATCCATCATCGCGGGGACTCGGAGCTCCTCCTCCGCGCGGCCGATCTCGCGTTCGTCGCGTCGGGGACGGCGACGCTCGAGACCGCGGCGCTCGGCGTGCCGCTCGTGATCGTGTACCGGACGAGCGCGCTCAACTTCGCGATCGCGCGGCGCCTCGTCCGGCTGCCGCGGATCGGCCTCGCGAACATCGTGATGGGGCAGGACGTCGCGCCGGAGCGGATTCAGGATGCGGCGACCGGGGCGTCGATCGCCACGGCCGGCGCGCGGCTCCTCGAGGATGCGGCGGAGCGCGAGCGACAGCGCGCGATCTTCGCCGAGCTGCCGGAGCGGCTCGGCGGCGGGGG
>JAEHDN010000193.1 GCA_016880395.1 Candidatus Eiseniibacteriota bacterium | reverse complement strand
GTGAGGTCGGGGCCAGCCACGCGCGTGGCGCCGAGGGATACGGAGTGGACGTCGGCGGCGGGCATGTCGACCTGCCCGCCCCATGCCTGGCCGCGCCGTTCCAGGACGAGGCGGAGCGGCAGCCTCTGGAACTGCACCGCCATGTCGCCGCTCCACGAGCCCGCCGGCTCCGCCCGCCCGGAACTGCCGATCGCGGCTTCGAGCACGGGATCCTTGTTCGCGCGCCAGTCCTCGAACCGCTCCTGGATCGCGATGTGCGGCTCGATCGCCTCCCTCGAATCTTGCGGGCTCGTGAGCTGCCAGTAGAGGCTCGAGACGCGCACGGTGAGGCCGGTGTTCGGAAGCACGATGCGCCGCGCGTCGCCCCATGAGTTCGGATGGCCTCCCGTATCCTCGCCGACGAGGATCGTCGGCGTGCGCATCTCGAGGTCCGCCGCCATCATCACGGCCGCCGAGAACGTTCCACGATCCACGAGCGCCCAGAGTCCGCCGGGGCGATACAGCCGCTCGGCGCGGATCAGGTGCTGGAGCACCGCCTTGTTCAGGAAGCCGTTTCCGCCGACGTTCCCGCGCAGGTCGATCACGAGCCGCTCGGCTCGCCACCGCCCGATCGCGGCGAACAGCGAGTCCGCAAAGCTCGCGACCGACTCGTCCTTGTCGTTCATCACCGCGCGATAGCGCGCGTAGACGATCCGGGTGCCGGGGAGGCGCACGAACCAGTGACTCCGCTCCGGATGCTGGTCGCGGAGCGGCGGAGGGCCCGGGTCGCGAGCGTCGAGCCACGCCACCTCCGTTCCCACCGGAACCGGATCGAGAGACGCCTCCACGCGCCGGCCGTCTCGCTCCACTAGGATCGGCGCGCCATCCATGCTCGCGATCACGCCGCGCGCTTCCAGAATCTCCGGACACACCATCGACACGGGCAGGAGCCCTCGGACCTGGCTCCGGTTGTCGCGCGAGATGGTGGGCTCGACCGCTGCCATGGCTTCGGCCGCCGGGCGCCCGCCGATGCTCACGACCCGCCCGCCCAGGAGATCCCGGTGGGCCGCGTCCGCGCGTATCACCCAGAGCGAATCCCCGAACAACGCGAAACGGACCGGATACTGGCGGAAGGCGAGCCACTCGATCTTGGGCGGGGCGGTCGCCGCGTGGCCGGTGAAGAATCCCGTGCCGCTGCCCCACGGCAACGTGACCCGCGTGTGTCCATCCCCCACGAGCGCCACGATCCGGGCCAGCTCCACGACAGCCTCGTGCTGGGCCAGGGACGGAAGGCGGGCGCTCAGAGAATCGAGCGCGGCTCGATAGCGCTCGCGCGAGACTGCGTGGAAGAAGCTCGGGTGGGTCGGAGGCACGCTGTCGGCCATGTAGGCGAGGTCGGCGCGCCATGGGGCGACCCAGGTCGCGTCCATGGGCGCGGCGTCGCAGGCCCGATGGGCACCGAGTAGACACGTGAGGAGGAGGAGGCGGATGAGAACTCGACGGCTCACGGGCTCAACCTCGCTCTGCCTTGGATGGTTGTGGGCGCCGACTGCATTGGATGCCTCGCGCCGCTCGATGGTTGGAGGCGTGCCGGGCTACCGCCCCGTCGGCCCGTTCCCGCCTGCCCGCCGGCGGGCCTCCTCCATGTCCGCGGACGCTCCCGCGACGTCTCCGCCGTTCATGCGAGCGAGCGCCCGGTTGTAGTAGACGTTGGGATCGCGGACTCCAGCGTCGATCGCGCGTCCGTATTCGGCGATCGCGTCGGCATACCGCCCGAGGCCGAGGAGTGCATTCGCGCGCGGGAAACGGATCATGCCCTCGAGCGAGGGTTGCAGGCGCGCGGCCCGATCGAAATCAGCCAGCGCGTCGCCCGCGCGTCCGAGACGAAGGTAGGCGATACCACGGTTGTAGTAGGTCCGAGGCATGTTCGGCTCGAGGCTCAGTCCGCGATCGAACATCACGATCGCCGAATCCAGCTGGCCCATCGAGCCGTAGGCATTGCCCAGACCGTCGTACAGGCTTCCGCGCCGGGAGCCCAGGGCGCGTGCCGTCTGGAAGTCGGCGAGAGCCGCCTCGACCTGGCCCGCCTGGCCACGTCCGTTCCCGCGCGAAACGTAGGCCAGCTCGCTTCGCGGGTAGCGGCGGATGACGCTGGTCCAGAGGGTCTCGCTGTCCTTCCAGGTATCGACCTGGCGAACGGTTCGCGCGAAGAGAAACGCCGCGAAGAGAACGCAGCACGCCACGACCGCCGGCCGGAGCGCGGGCCTGACGGTCGTCAGCCGGTCGAGGCTCATCCCGAGCGCGAAGAGGAGGCCGACGTACGGGAGGTACGTGTAGCGGTCGGCCATCATGGCCTCGCCGACCGGCACCCACTGGAGCACGGTCGCGATGGTGACGAGGAACCAGCCGAGGCCGAAGGTGAGGTAGGGGGCTTTGCGGACGCTCGCGAGGGCCACGCCGATCGTGGCGAGGAACACGAGGGGCGCGATCACGTATGCGGCCGCCGGAGGCTGCGAGGCCGGTGGGTAGGGGTAGATCGCGCTCTGGCCCAGCGGGACGAACAGCCGTACGAGGTACATCAGATGCCCGTACGTCGGAAGGACCCAACGCTGAAGGGGACTCAGCGTCAGGTTGTCGGCCATCCCCTTGAGGTGCGTGTCGGCACGAGTGAAGATACCGTGGAACGTCCCACCTCCCTGGACGTCGAGCGCGATCAGGCCGAAGAGAAGCGCCGCGGCGAAGAACGGCGCCTTCTCCGCGATGCCTCTCGCCGTGAACGGGGGGCGCCGCTTCCAGAAGTCGATCAAGATCATGACGAGAGGGAAGACCACCGCCATCCCCTTCGAGAGGCAGGACAGCACGAACAGTGCGAAGGCCCCGGCGAGCCAGGGCCAGGCGGACCGCGCGAGGTAGCGCCAGTACGCGATCGCGGCGACCACGAAGAAGAACGTGTAGAGGACATCCTTCCGCTCCGAGATCCAGGCGACCGATTCCACGTGCATCGGATGGATCCCGAATAGAAGGCCCGCGAACCCCGCGACCGCGAGCCGCCCGGAGAGGAGGAGGATCAGGACGAAGACGAGCCCCGCGTTCGCCGCATGGAGCGCGATGTTCGTGGCGAGGAACGGCTTCGACGACAGGGGCTCGGAGGCGTTGGCGGCGAGGGACCACATGGTGAGCGGGTGGTAGTTGTTCGAGACGACCAGTGTCGCGAGGCCCCGGTAGTCGTGCCGCGCCACCCAGGGATTCTCCTGGACGTAATCGGGGTCGTCCCAGTCGACGAACGCGTGGCCGAGCGCGCCGACGTGGGCCAGGGCCGTGAGGCAAGAGACCGCCACGAGGGCCGCGAGGGTCCGGCGGCGGCCCGGGGAGCCGCCGCGGCCGGCCTTGGGGGGGCGCGGCCCCTGCCGTCGGGAACGTTTGGACTCTCGATTGCCGGCCATTTGTGGGAGAGTACCGGAGTACCGGGGACTGCGGGAAGAGCGGGCCGGGCTTAAGGACATCTACGGACCTGCCGATTGATCTTCCGTAAGGAGGCTATCCATGGGCTACGTCGATACCAACCTCATTCCAGGCGAGGCCGTCGCCTATCGCGCTCGGCTCCACTGGGTCGTGATCGCCCCCGCTCTCATCGCGGGCGCCGTCCTCGACGTCATCGCGTGCGCGCTCCTCGCCGGCGCCTTCCTGTGGCAGGGGCCGAACGGAGACGTCTCGATGCCTCTCGTCATCACCGCGGCCGCACTGGCCGTGATCGGGTCGGGATGGGTGGCAGCCGGCGCCATCCGGCGGAGCGCGACGGAGATTGCCGTCACGACGCGCCGGGTTCTCATCAAGTCGGGCCTCCTGCGCCGTCGCACCACCGAGGTCCTCCTGTCCAAGGTGGAGAGCGTCGCCATCGAGGAGTCGGTGGTGGGTCGGATGCTCGGGTTCGGTACGGTCACGATCCACGGCACGGGCGGCACCCCGGAGGCCTTCGATCGGATCGCCTCCCCGAACGAATTCCGCCGCCACATCCAGAGCCAGATCGATGAGCTGCCGAGCGCCCCCGGAGTGGCCCGCATCGCCTGATTTGCTTTGTCGCGGCATCTGAGCGATACCTTCCCGGGTGAGCGCCACGCACTGTTCCCGCTCGGCCCGGGTCCGCCCGCCCCGGATCTACGCCCTTCTCGCCCTCGCTTTCGTTCCAGCGTGCACATCGAGCCATTCCGGTGCGGGCGACGCCGCGAGCGCGACCTACGTCGGCGGCGCGGCCTGCGCTCCCTGCCATGCCGAGGAGGCGCG
>JAEHDN010000192.1 GCA_016880395.1 Candidatus Eiseniibacteriota bacterium | reverse complement strand
GAGAGGCCGAGCCCAGCGTACGTCAGATGGTCCGGACGCACCCCCCGCCGCGCAAGCGCGGTCCCGAGCGGCCGAAACCAGGAACGACCGCGCTCCTTCCAGGTCTCGGTCACTCGTCCTCCTCCCTGATCGGCTCCGCGTCGTCCTCCTCGGGCGGCTCCGGCTCCTCCGCCTCCGATCCGTCCGCCACGTCGCGCGGCGCGCCTCCCACCACCAGCACGAACTCGCCGCGCGGGGGCCGCTCTTGCACCCAGGCGAGCAGCGACGAGATCGGCCCGCGCCGCGTCTCCTCGAACTTCTTCGTCAGTTCCCGCGAGATCGAGGCCGGGCGGTCCCCAAGCTCCGCGTGGAGATCCCGGAGCGCCGCCCCGAGCCGGTGCGGCGACTCGAAGAAGATGAGGGTGCGGGGGTCGGCGCGCAACTCCCGGATGCGCGCGCGGCGCCGGCCCGGCTTTCGCGGGAGGAAGCCCTCGAACGCGAACCGGTCGGTGGGAAGCCCCGACACCTCGAGCGCGCAGAGCACGCTCGACGGCCCGGGAATCGGCACGACGCGCAGGTCCTCGCGCACGGCGGCGCGCACGAGCGTGAATGCCGGGTCGGAGATGCCGGGCGATCCCGCGTCGGAGACGACCGCGATCGAGGCTCCCTCACGCAGGCGCGCCACGAGCTCCGGCGTGCGCGCCTCCTTGTTGTGATCGTGATAGGAGACGAGCGGCCGGTCGATGCCGAAGCGGGCGAGGAGGCCGCGCGTGTGTCGCGTGTCCTCGGCCGCGACGATGCCCGCGTCGGCGAGGATCCGCCGCGCCCGCGGGGAGAGATCCTCGACGTTCCCGATGGGGGTCGCGACGAGATAGAGCGTGGCCGGCTCGGGCTCGTCGCTCACGGCCGGCCGAGTCCCAAAGCGCGCGCCGCGGTCGCGATCGCGTCGATCGCGCGATCGATGCCGGCGTCGTCCACGTCGAGGTGGGTGGCCGCCCGGAAGCGCCCCGGGCCGCCGAACACGAGAAGGCGGACGCCGGCGGTCGCGGTGTGGTCGGCGAGATCCTGGACGCGCTCGTGCGGCATCACCTCGGCGATCACGATGTTGGTCACGACGGTCGCCGGATCGATGCGGATGCCCGGGACCTGCGCGATCGCCTCCGCGAGGCGCCGCGCGCGGCGATGGTCCTCGATCAGGCGCTCGCGGTGGTGACCGAGGCCGTGGAGCGCGCCCGCCGCGAGGATTCCGGCCTGCCTCATGCCGCCACCGAACTGCTTCCGGAGCGTGCGCGCCTCGCGAATCAGCGCCTGCGTGCCGGCGACGGCGGAGCCCACCGGTGCTCCGAGCCCCTTCGAGAAGCAGACGGACACGGTGTCGGCGATCTCGGCGAAGGCCGCGGGAGGCGTTCCGGTCGCCGCCGAGGCGTTCCACAACCGCGCGCCATCCAGATGCACGGGACGTCCACGCTCGCGCGCCGGCGCCGCGGCGCGTCGCAGGGCCTCGCGGTCGTAGACGGCTCCGACTCCCCAGTTGTGGCTGTTCTCCAGCTCGAGGAGGGCGATCGGGCCCTGGCGCTCGGCCTCCACGAAGCCTGCGGCGACTGTCTCCGCCGCGAGGCGCCCGGAATCCCCGTGGAGCGGCAGGAGCCGGAGACCGAGCAGCGCGGTGAGCGCCGCGACCTCGACGTACGCCACGTGGCTGAACTCCTCGAGAAGGATTCCGTCGCCGCGCCGCGCCTGGACGCCGATCGCGACCTGGTTCCCCATGCAGCCGCTCGGCACGAAGAGGGCCGCCTCCTTGCCCAGAACTGAAGCCGTCTCCTCTTCCAGCCGGCGCACGGTCGGATCCTCGCCGAACACGTCATCGCCCACCTCGGCCTCGGCCATGGCGCGGCGCATCGCGGTGGTGGGCCGGGTCACGGTGTCGCTTCTCAGGTCGACGTAAGACGTTGTCAATCAAGCCCCGATTCGTTGAATCGACCCATTGCCGATGGTAGTCTCAGTGTCCAGCAGGTGTGGAACCGTTCCCGAAGCACGGCAGTATAGGGGAGCGGCCCCACTGCCCCAACCTCAACGGAGGTAAGCACACGATGTTCATGCCGTTCTGGGATCCGACGATGCTGCTCCTGATCCCCGCGATGATCCTGGCCTTCTACGCACAGACGAAGGTCCAGTCGACCTATGCCAAGTACAGCCAGGTCCTGTCCGCAAGCCGCCGGACGGGCCGGGACATCGCGCGCACCATCCTGAGCCAGAACGGGATCAGCGACGTGGAGGTCGAGGAGGGACAGGGCTTTCTCTCCGACCACTACGATCCCATCACGAGGAAGGTGCGGCTCTCGCCGCACAACTACTCCGAGCCCTCGGTCGCCGCGATCAGCGTGGCGGCGCACGAGTGCGGCCACGCGATCCAGCACGCCAAGGGCTACATGCCGCTCCAGCTCCGCACGGCCATCTTCCCGATGGCGAACATCGGGACGATGCTGGCCTGGCCGATCCTCTTGATCGGTCTCTTCTTCGTGCCGGGCGTGAGGATCGCCGGGGTGAGCCTGATCGACATCGGCATCCTGCTCTTCTCCTTCGGAGTGGCGTTCCAGCTCATCACGCTCCCCGTGGAGTTCGACGCCAGCCGACGGGCGCTCGTCCAGCTCGACCGGCTTGGCCTCGTCGCCCCGGACGAGCAGGCGGGGGCGAAGAAGGTCCTCGACGCCGCGGCCCTCACGTACGTTGCCGCCGCGGCCGCCTCCGTCCTCCAGCTCCTGCGCCTCATGATCCTTCGAGACCGGCGCAACTGAGCCAGCCTCCACCCCGTAACGACGAACGGGACGTCCCGACCGGGGCGTCCCGTTTCGATTCCGATTCTGCCGATTCTCGCACGCGGCCATGGCGGCCGCCCGGCTTGGCTCAGATCTGCGCGACGATGTCCTTCAGCTCTTTGGACACCTTGAACACGGGCACCCGGCGTGGCGGAACGGGCACCGATTCGCCGGTGCGCGGATTGCGCGCCAGACGCGATTTGCGATCCTTCACCTTGAAGGTCCCGAAGCCTCGGATCTCGATGTGCTTGCCCGAGGCGAGGGCGCGCGACACCGCATCGAGAAACTGGTCGACGGTATCCGCCACATCCTTCTTGGTCAGGCCGGTTCGCTCGGCAATCTCGTCGACTATATCTGCCTTGGTCATCAGCCCCTCCTGGCGAGCCCTCTCTGCCCGCGCAACCGGTGCGCGGGGCATCGTCCCCTTCTCCGGGCGCACTCACCGCGCCGCGGGACGCTATAACATGGAGCGGGTATTGCACATAAGCGCGCCGCGGCACGCGAAACGGGACTATAGACCCCGCGCGAAGACTGTCAAGGCTTTTCCCCGCTGGAGGTTCCGGGTCTGTCGGGCCGACTGCAATGGAGTCCGGGCCTCATCGGGCACTTGTATGGGACGCGAGTCCACGAACCCGAACGGGCTCCGAGGCTCGCGTATAACCAATTGTCCAGCAGAAGCTTGCCAGACGCCAGAAACGGACGAGGCCCACATTCGTGGCACGTGCATTGCGTAACTCTTCGACAGACTTCGAATCCGGGAGCCCCCTAGCGCAGGTCCCTGACCCCGCGTCGCCGGCCCTGCACCGACCGCGCGCTAGCCGTGCGGCTCCCGTTTTCGTTTCGAGCGAGACAGTCGCATGAGGCGCGTTCTCCTCTTTTTCATCGACGGCATCGGCGTGGGTATGGACGATCCAGCCGTCAACCCTCTGGCGACCGGCGACTTCCCCATCCTCGCCCTCACGTCCAGCCTTCGTCCGTCCTCCAGATCCGGTCTCCACCCCGTCCACACCCACGGACTCGACGCCTCTCTGGGCGTGCCCGGACTTCCCCAGAGCGCGACGGGGCAGACCTCCATCCTCACCGGGGTGAACGCGCCCGCGATCATGGGGCGGCACGTCTCCGGATTCCCGGGACCTACGCTTCGCGCCATCCTCGAGGAGCATTCCATTCTGAAGCGCATCCGTGCGGCGGGGCGGTCGGCCGGGTTCCTGAACGCGTACGGGGCGACGTTCTTCCAGACCGAGCCCTCGCGCCGGCGCCTCTCGGCGACCTCGCTCGCCACGCTCGCGTCCGGAGCCGGATTTCGGACCTGGGAAGATCTCGTCGAGGGGCGCGCGGTCGTTCACGACCTGACTCACTGGCGCATGCGGGAGCGCGGCTATGAGGTTCCGCTCCGGACTCCCGAGGAGGCGGGCGCGATCATCGCCGAGCAGTCGATGGCGCAGGACTTTTCGCTCTTCGAGTACTTCGAGACCGACCGCGCGGGACACGACCAGGATCGGGAGCGCGCCATGCGATGCCTTGGCGATCTCGACCGTGCTCTCGAGACGGTGCTGGCTCGCGTGGACCTCGCGACCACCGCCGTCCTCGTGGTGAGCGATCACGGGAACCTCGAGGACGGCCGCGTCAAGACGCACACGCTGAACCCGGCCTTCTTCGCCGCCTGGGGCGCCGCGTACGGGGACGCGCCGCCCGAGAAGCTGACGGATCTGACGCCCTGGATCCTCCGCGCACTCGGAATCGAGGAGTCCGCGCGGGCTGACGCTCCCTGAACGCGCGAAGGCCCCGGCGGTGCCTCCAGCCGGGGCCTCTGTCGCGCCGATGCCGCCGCTGGCGACTCCTCCGACCCTACTTCAGCCGCTTGATGATGTGCCACCCGTAGGGGCTGGTCTCCAGGCTGTAGTCGGCGATGTCGATGTTCCCGACGCTGATGTTGAAGCCGACGTTTCCGAACGCGGCCACCATCTGCTCGCGCTGGAACTCGTTCCCGCTCTTCGTGGTGCCTGTGTTCGCCATGCTGTAGATGCCGGGGGGCGCGTCGTCCGTGTACTGCTTGACGAGCGCGTCGAAGTCCTCACCCTTCCGAGCGCGGGCCAGGATGTCATAGGCGAGCTTCCGCGCCTCGTCCTGCGTGCGCGTGATTCCCTTGCCGGGCACGGAGCCCGCAAACCCGATCAGGATGTGCTGAACCGTGATGTGCGCCGGGGCCGGATTGGGCTTCACCGGCAGGGTTCCGGGGGCAGCCCCGGTGGTGACGTCGGGCATGGTGCCTCCGGTCTGTGGCTGGGTTGCGTCGCCGGACGCGCTCGGAGCCGGCGTCGCGGATTGCGCGGTGGTGTCGGGAACGCTGTCGCTGGATTTCTTGCCTCCCGCGCAGCTGGAGACGGCGAGCGCGGCGAGCAGAATCCAGGCGGTTCGATTCCAGGCCATGGGTTTCCTCATCGGTTGGGTTGTGGACAGTGGATCAGAAGATGAACACGCCGGCCGCGACGACGGTCGTCCATCCCTTGGCGGAGATGACGGCCGACTGCGTGACGTTGAACGTGCGGACGATCTCACCGGAGATCTTGAAGACCTGTTCCTTCTCGTCCCAGTTCGCGTTCTCGTCGAACTCCACGCCCAAGGTGGACGCCAGCATCGACGCGGCCATGTCCTCGGCGAACTCGCCGGCGAACTCGTCCGTCTGTCCGTAGGCGTGGTGCTCACTCAGGTAGCCATAGGTGTTCTTGTCCGCGGGCAGCGCGCAACCGATCGAGGACGCGATCAGGCGCCGCATCTCATTCGACGCCTGACGTGCCATCACGCAGAACGCGATGCTCCCGGGGGCGATGAGCTTGCTTCCCTCTTCGCGCGAGATGATCTTGCACTGTGGCGGATAGATGCTCGACACGTGGACCAGGTTCAGGCGCTCGATCCCTGCATCCTTGAGCGCGAGCTCGAAGGATCGCAGCTCGTCCCGATGGCTCCCGACGCCCTTGGTGAAGAAGATCTTGGTCGGGACCAGCGTGAGCCCCTCGAGAACCCTGCGCCGCTCGCCTTCGGGATTCGCCGGTGCGGACGCCTCCGCGACGGGGAGCATCGGGTCGGTCGTTCTCTTCATCTCGCTTCGTTCTCCTTTTCCAGGGATTGCGCCTTCGGAGGTCAGGGGTGCGCCATGGAGTCAGGCGCCATCCGGGCGATTCGCAGCGTCACGAGGACACGCCGCGGCTGGACCACGACCGGGCTTACGCCCGTGTCCAGCTGGACTTGACGTTGAATTCTCTCGCGTTCTCCGGCGATGTCAACCGGTAGCGTGCGGAGGGTATCGAGATTCTGGATCTGGGAGGCCGGGCCTGCCACGAGCGCCGACTCGGGCTCGACCTCGGGAGACCCAACCACCTGGTAGCCGGCAGCCGGCGAACCGACCAGTCTGGCCAGGAGCAGCACCGCCTTCTTCCGCTTCGGCTCGATGAGCACGTCCACGGTCCGCGGCTCGATGACGTTCGTCACGTCGACCGCCTTCGCCAGCTCGGCCGGGATCGCCCGTTCCCGCACGTCGTCGGCCGTGATCGTCTTCTGGAACCGCCCCGACGACACGCCCGCCAGATCCACCGTCAGCTGCCGGCCGATCAGGCCCAGGCGAATGAGATCCTTCCCCTTGCCCCGGACGTCCACCGTGATGCGGCTCGGGAACCGGCCCGACAGGGCCAGACTATCGGGCAGTCCGATGAGGGCGACCGGGATGGTGAGGCGGGACTCGCCCTGCTGGTCGGTGACCACGTGCGCGTACAGGAGAAGGGCCAGGAGAAGGGACGCGAGCTTGAGTCCGAGATTGTGGACGAGCGCCTCACGAATCCGATTCCACACCCTAGAAGCCCGCCTTCCCCTCGGATCCCAGCTCCACCCAGTACTTCGTCTCCTTCGGATCGGCATCGTCCACGGACTGGCCGCTCACGACCGAGAACCGGAGACCCTGATTCTCAGCGGTGTCCGGGAAGTAGATCCACCCGACCTGGTCGCCGCCGTGCCTCCAGAGGAGACGGAAGGTATCGAACTGGAACGCGCCTCCATCCGGCACGGTACGGATGCCCTTCGACCTCTCTCCTCCGAAGAACCAGAATACCGGGCTCTTCTCGACGTAGAAGAAGTAACGAAGCGAGTCGACGCGCCCCTCGATGTGATCGATCGGCAGGAGCGCGGCGAACTCCGCTCCCTTGCGGAAGACGAGGACATTGCCCGGCACCAGCTCCACGCGCAGATCGTGGAGCGGCTCGCCCCGTTTCTCGACGCCCTCGGGAACCTCGGAAAGAAGGCGGACCAGCCGGATCCCGATCCGGCCCGTCGCCGAGGTGCTCGGGTCCGCCTGCGGCATCGAGGACGCCGGCGCCGCGGCGTCCGCGGCCGCCCGCGCCGGGACGGACCCGCACGTGACGGCGAGACACGCGGCGGCCGCGCCGGCGAGCGCGACGAGCTGCGGCCGGAGACGCAAGGAAGTCGGAAGGATGGATGAGATCATGCCGGTGTCGCCGGGATCGGAGGTCCCGCATTCGAGGGATGTTCAACGGTCGAAACGCCGGGCGATCTTCCCACGCCATTTCGCGATACGTCAACGGAAACCGGCTCTCGGGGAGGCCGAAATGGCGTTGACTCGACAGCGCGCGCCGGCCGACCCTCATGGCGTGCGCCACGATCTCCCCGTAGCGGGTCCGCTCGATCTCGAGGTCACCTTCGCCTGCGGCCAGGCCTTCCGCTGGAAGCGGGATGCGAGCGGGTGGAGCGGCGTCGTGGGGCGTGCCGAGGTGCGCATCCTCGGATTCGACGGCCGGCTCCTCTCGATCGAGGTGGTGGGCGAGGCTCCGGATGCCGCGTCGCTCCGCCACTACTTCCGCCTCGACGAGAACCCGGAGCATCACCTGGAGGACGCCCGCGAGCTTCGGGCGATTCCCGGGTTCGTTCCGCTCCTCGGCCTCCGCCTCCTCCGCCAGGATCCCTGGGAGACGCTCGCTTCGTTCATCTGCTCAGCCGCGGCGAACATCGGCAAGATCAGCGCGAACGTGGAGGCGGTCTGCGCTCGCCGAGGCGAGCCGATCCCCGGATCCAGGCGCCGTGCCTTTCCGGCCCCTGCGGCGATCGCGCGCGCACGCGAGGCCGAGCTCCGTCGCGCGGGGGTCGGGTTCCGGGCCCCCTATCTGCTCGGCTCCGCGCGCCGGATCGCCGAGGACCCGGATGGATTCTGGCGCCGCGTGCGCATGGCGCCGCTCGAGGAAGCGCGCGCGGAGCTGACCTCGCTCCCCGGCGTCGGGCCCAAGATCGCGGACTGCGCACTCCTCTTCGGACTCGACCGGCTCGAGGCCTATCCGGTGGACCGCTGGATCCGCCGCGCCACGCGCGAGCTCGCGGCCAAGCCGAAGGCGCGCGACGAAGAGCTCAGCCAGTGGGCCGAGCGCCTCGGTCCGGGCCGGGGGTACCTCCAGCAGGTCCTCTTCCACCTGCGCCGCACCTCGGGACCGTTTCCCTCGATGGCGACGCTTCGCCGCCGCTCGGCCACGTGAGCGCCGCGGTCGCGATCCTCGCGCGGGCGCCGATCGCAGGCTGCGCCAAGACACGTCTCACGCCGCCGCTCACGCCCGAGCACGCCGCGCGCGTCGCGAGGGCCTGCATCGAGGAGACGCTCCTCCGATTCCCGGCGGCGCTTCCGTTCCCCTTCACGCTGTTCCTCGACGGAGCGCCGGACCAGGCTCTCCGGGACCTCGCCCGATCGGTAGGCGTCGGACTGGCTCCCCAGGACGAGGGCGATCTCGGCGCGCGGATCGCCGCCGCCTTCCGCAGGCTCCGCACGCGCGGAGCCGACACGGTGATCGCGATCGGGGCCGACAGCCCCACCATGGATCCGCGGCGCATCGCCGATGCCGTTCGAGCGCTCGAGGCGAGCGATGTGGTCCTCGCGCCCGCCGTGGATGGCGGCTACGTTCTCGTCGGAGCGCGCGGGGACCGGGACGCGATCTTCGAGGGGATCCCCTGGAGCACCGGCCGCACGCTCGAGGCGACGCTCGGCCGCGCCCACATGCTCGGATACGCCACGAGCATCCTGCCCGCGCACTACGACATCGATGACGCGGCGAGCCTCCGGCGCGCGGTGCGAGACGGGTTCGGATCGCGAGGCGATCTCGCGGACGTGCTCCGAGCGCTCGGCGGCTAGCGTTCCCCCACCGCCGCGGCGAGTCGGTCGAGAAACGGCCGCTGCTCGGGGCGGATTCGGCGGCCGGCCTCATCGAGTCCATACCATCCCGCGCGGTCGATCTCGGGGAAGGACTGGAGGCGGCCCGACCCGGGGGGCCATTCGAGATCGAAGTGGTTGCTCTGGATTGCCCCCGCATCCAGATCGCCACGCACCGCCCACGCGCGCACGATCTTTCCGCTCTTCAGGCGCACCTCGCCGAGGGGGACGAACTCGCCTTCGGGATCGAAGCCGATCTCCTCCCGGAATTCGCGGCGGGCCGCCTCGAGCGGGTCTTCTCCTTCGTGGAGCTCACCCTTCGGAACGCCCCAGGCGCCGAGATCCTTGCGCGCCCAGAACGGTCCGCCGGGATGAGCCAGAAACACTTCGAGCGCGGAGCCCCTTCGACGGAAGAGAAGGAGCCCCGCGCTCGTCTTGGGCACGGCAGGAAGGGGCTAGGAGCCCCGCTTCATGTCCTCGATCTGGGCGCGGATCGACGCGGAGTGGGGACCGTTCGGCTCGAGCTTCAGATACTGCTCCCAGGACTTGATGGCGGTCGCCTTGTCGCCCATGTCCGCGCTCACGACGCCGAGGTTGAGCCATGCGTTCCGGTGCGTTGGATTCTCGCTGGTGACGCGCTCCATCTCCGCCTTGGCTTTGTCGTTCCGCCCGAGGTTGTGGTACGCGACCGCCATGTCCACACGCACGTCGGCGTTGGCCGGGGCCTTCGCGAGCGCTCGCTGATAGTGCTCGATCGCCTCGTCCCACTGGCTCGAGTCGAAGAGCAGGTTACCCATCCCGATGTTCGCGTCGACGTCGTCGGGGTTGGTGGCAAGCTTCTGGCGGTACTCCGAGACCATCTGTAGGACCTCGGTGGGCATCTGCCCCGGTGGGGCCTGGCCCATACCCGAGCCGCCCGACTGGGCCGCGCCCGCCATCACGTCGGCGGGACCGGAGGGCATCCCTCCCTCCTCGCGGGGGCCCACCGCTCCGTGGAGCGTGTATCCGATCGCCCCGCCACAGAGGAGGCCGGCGGCGAGGAAGATCCACGAGGTGCCCGAGATGGCGCTCGACTGCGGCGCGGGGCGCCCCTTCGCGCCCGCCCTGCCCTGGACCTGCTGGCGGCCGCTCTTCGGCGACGGGCCGTGCGCGGCTGCGCCCTGGGACGAGCCGGCGGCTGGGCCGGGCGCGGCCGCGTTGAGATACGCACCACACGCATCGCACCGCGTGGTGCCAGCGGGAAGGCGCTCTCCGCAGCGGGGGCAGGCAACCATGTCGTCGTGAGCCATGGCCGCAGTGTAACCGGATGGGCGTCGATCCGGCACTCCCGCGTAAGGGCCCGCCTTGCCGCGCGCACACCGGCTCCACTACACTGGGCGCATCGTCGAGCGAGCCCGCACACCCTCATCCGTCTGGACCGTCGCGCAGGTGCACGGCGCCAGCGTCGAGCTTTGGGACGGCCACGCGTTCCAGGAGGCCGCCCTCGCCGGGCAGGTCAAGACCTCGGCCGACCAGGGACACACCAACGCGCTCGCGGTCGGGGACGAGGTGGAGGTCGAGGCGAGCGGCGATGGACGGCTTCGCGTGATCGCCCGGATGCCGCGGCGCACGCAGCTCGAGCGCGCCGCGAACGATCCGAGGAGCCGCGTCCAGATCGTCGCCGCCAATGCGACCCGCACGCTCATCGTCTCCTCCCTCGACGAGCCCCCGTTCCGGCCGGGCCTCGTGGATCGCTGGGCGCTCCTCGCGCGCCGCGGGGGCATGGACCCGGTGCTCTGCCTCAACAAGGTCGACCTCGGAAGCCAGGAGCAAGCAGAGCGCACCGTGGCCGAGGCGGCCATCCCGCTCGAGGCGCTCTTCCTGAGCGCGAAGACCGGCTGGGGTGTGGACGCGCTCCGCGCCGCGCTCGCCGGCGGGACCACGGTGCTCGTCGGCCACTCGGGGGTGGGCAAGTCCACGATCCTCCGGCTCCTCGTGCCCGGTGCGGAGCCGTCGACCGGGGATGTCAGCGCGAAGAACCGGAAGGGCCGCCACACGACCTCGAGCGCGCGCCTCTACCCGCTTCCCGGCGGAGGCATCGTGATCGACACGCCCGGCGTGCGCAGCGTGTCCCTCGGCCGGGCCGAGGTGGGCGAGGTGGCCTCCGTGTTCGCCGAGATCGCCGAGGCGCCGCCGTGCCGGTTCCGCACGTGCACGCACCGGGTCGAGCCAGGGTGCTCGGTCCTGGCCGGGCTCGACGACGGGTCGGTGCCGCGTCCCGTCTATGCGCGCTACCGCCGCCTGCTGGAGGAGGTCGAGGTCCGATGAGCGACATGGATCGGCCGCTTTCGCCGGAGGGCGAGCGTCGGGTCGAGGACCGGCTCGGCGAGCTCATGATCGTCGGCTTCCCGGGCGTCGAGTGGACGCCGGAGATCGAGTCCGAGCTCCGACGGATCCGCCCCGCGGGCGTGATCTTCTTCGCCCTCAACTTTCCCGACGCGGGCACCGCCGCTCGGCTCTGCCGCGCCGTGCACGCGACGCTCGGGTCGCCCGCCGAGCCTCCACTCGTCTGCGCGGACGAGGAGGGGGGCATGGTGTCGCAGATCTCGAGCTTCTGGGAGGTGCCTCCCTCGGCGCGCGCGGTGGCGGCCTCGGGCGGCCCGCCACTCGTCAAGGATCTCGCCCAGCGCACCGCGCGCCGCCTCCTCGCGCTCGGCGTGAACCTGAATTTCGCGCCGGTCCTCGACATCCACTCGAATCCGCTCAACCCCGTGATCGGCATCCGATCCTTCGGAACCGCGGCCTCGCAGGTGACCGCCTGCGGCCGTGCAGCGGTCGAGGGCATGGAGGCGGCGGGCATCATCCCGGTCGTCAAGCATTTCCCCGGCCACGGCGACACGGCGCTCGATTCGCATGTAGATCTCCCGCGGATCGAGGCCGACGCAGGGCTCCTCGCGCTTCGCGAGCTTCGCCCCTTCGAGGCGGCCGTCGCGTGGGGCGCCCCGGTGGTGATGGTGGCCCATATCGTGGTGCCCGCGCTCGATCCCGATCCCGCGAGGCCAGGGACCATCTCCCCGCCGATCGTGACCGGAACGCTTCGGGAGCGAATGGGATTCCAGGGCGTGGTGGTCACGGACGCGCTCGAGATGGCCGGCGCGACCTCGCGCGGCTCCTACGGCGAGGTCGCAGTGCGCGCGATCGAGGCGGGCTGCGACCTGCTCCTCTACTCGAAGCTCCACCCGGGCCCGGACGAGGCGCTCGCGGCGCTCCAGGGCGCGCTCCGCTCGGGACGGTTGAGCGAGGCCCGAATCCTCGAGTCGCTCGGCCGCCTTCGCCGGCTGCGCGCGGGGAGCGCCGCACGGCCCCGGGACTGGGGCCTCGCGCTCGAGCGCGACGCGCGCGATCTCATCCCGCACGAGGAGCTGGAGCGCGTGGCCGACGGAGCCATCCGCATTCTCCGGCAGGGGGCCGGCGGGACTCCGCTGCGGTCCCCCGTGGACGTGCTCGAGATCAACCGGCCGTCGACGCGCGCCGGTATGGCCGACCTCCTCCGCGCGCATGGAATGATCGCACGGGAGCGGGAGGAGGACCCGGCGACCTGGCCCCGCGGGATCGAGGGGAGCGCGCTCCTGACCGTCGCCGTCCGCGGCTCGGCCTCCCCGGAGCAGGAGGCGCTCGGGCGCGCGTGGCTTCGGCGCTTCCCCGAGACCGTCACGATCGCGTCGCTCAACCCGCACGCCGTGGACGGATGGCCCGAGGTCCGCACCCTCCTCGCCTCCTTCGACAACATGCCGGCCACGCGGCGTGCGCTCGCGCGCCGGCTGGCCCCGTCCGTCGCGCTCGCGAAGACGCCCAGATAGAACAGGCCCCCCGTCCGAGGACGGAGGGCCGGTGGCTGACGATCGATGGGCGGTGTGGTGCGCCTAGACCTTGTCCTTCGTCCGCGCGCAGCAGGAATTCACGGACTTGTCGCCGGAGGCGACGGCCTTGGTGAACGCGGCCTGCGCGTTCTTGCCTTCCGACGTGAACTTGTTCTTGAAGCCGGCCTCGGTGATGATCTTCGAGACCTGCTGGCGGCTCATCTTCTTGTCGGCGATCACGTATGCGGTGCGGGTCGAGAGGTCGACGTGGGCGCACTGGATGCCCTTCGTCGCCATCGCGGCCTTCTGGATACTGTCGACGCAGTGCTCGCACTCGACCGCCGGGACCGAGAAGCTGTACATGACCTGATTCGCCTTGACGCCGCTGCACTGGCTCGCGGCCATCGAGTGCTCGGCGCCGGGGCAGTGCCCGCCGGAAGACATCGTGGACGACGAGGACTTCGCGCCGTCCGGGGAACAGGAGGCTCCGCCGGCCCACGACGTCGCAGCCAAGCAGAGCATGAGGAGCATCACGGGGGCGATCGCGGCGATCCGTTTCATGGAATCTCTCCTTGCGTGGGTTCTCGTTATGGCACTCCGGCTCCGGTAAGGATACCCCGGGCCAGGGGAGCCGTCTCCAGTCAATTCGACGTGGCCCGGAGATGCTGGGTCCGGTACTGATCGATCCCCTGGGCCAGCATTTCGGCGAACTTGGTCTGGAACTGGACGTCCTTGAGGATCGCTGCCTCGCGGGCGTTCGTGATGAAGGCCGCCTCCACGAGGACCGAGGGGATCTCGGGGGCCTTGAGCACGACGAACCCGGCCTGCTTGATGCCCCGTGTGCTGAGCCTCGAGTCCCCCCCCACCGCGTCGATCATCGACTCCGCCAGGTCGCTGCTCCGGCGGATGGTGTCGTTCTGGCGGAGATCGAAGAGGATCGAGAGGAGGTCGTCGCCCGCCTCGGGCGAGACGCCTCCGATCAGGTCGGCCGCGTTCTCCTTCTCGGCCAGTCCGCGCGCGGCCTCGTCGGTCGCTCCCGTCAGCGACAGGAAATAGATCTCGGTCCCGGTCGCGTCCCGGTCGCGGCTCGCGTTGCAGTGAATGCTCACGAAGAGGTCGGCCTGGTACCGCCGGGCGATGTCGATACGCTTCCGCAGCGGGACGAAGTAGTCGCCGGAGCGGGTCAGGAAGCCGCTCACGCCCGGCATGATATCGAGCTGCGACTTGAGCTTCTTGGCGATCGCGAGCGTGATGTCCGCCTCCTGGAGCCTCCGGTAGCCGATCGCCCCCGGATCCTCGCCGCCGTGCCCCGCGTCGATCGCGACGATCAGGTTCCTCGATCGCTTGAGCTCGGTGACCTTCTGGGCGAGCTGCTTGTCCGCTTCGGGATTGGGCGGCGCGGGCACGTCCACGACGATGCGGTCGGGGTTCCCGTCTCCCGCCGGAAGGACGAATCCGAGCGGGGTCGTGGGCCGCTTGAGCCGGACCCGGACGGAGCACCCGGACTCGGAGACCGCGGGAAAGATGTCGGCGACGAGGCTGTCCCCCACGAACTCGGTGGTGACGACCTGGGATTTCCGCGCCTTCGGTAGATAGATCTCGAACGTGAGGGAGTCCGCGAGGCGGAACTGCGGCGGAGACCCGAGCGGAGCGGTGAGGTCGAGGACGAGCCGCGTGTTCTCGGGAGCGGTCCAGTAGCGGATCCGCGCGAGCTGGGGAGCGGGGGGCGCGGGCCTGCGCGCGGGCGCGGCCGCGACGAGTCCGAGCAGGAGCACGCCCAGGAGTCCCCACAGGACGAGGCCCGTCCGGGGCGCCGTGGTTCGGCGATCCCGTCCGGGCCTCGTGCCCGCGTTGCAACGATCGCTCAAGACGTGCCGCTCATTCCTCGGGCTGCACGGCCAGGAATCGAGTGGCGTCGCCGCGCTTGATCAGGAAGACGATCGGCTTGTTCGGGCTCTTCTCGCGAGCGCGGGCGACCGCGTCGTTGTAATCCGCGACGTCCTTCACCGCGCGGTCATTGACCTCCTTGATGACGTCGCCGCGCTGGAGGCCGGCGTCGTCCGCCGCGCTTCCCTGGGCGACGTCGACGACGAGGACACCTTGCTTGTCGCGAATGCTCAAGCTGCGCGCCGTGTCCCCCGAGAGGGATTCGACCCGGAGGCCGAGCTCGAACGTGGGCTGCGTCTGACGCTGCAGCTCATCATCCTTGGGGCGCTCGCTCAGCGTCACGTACAGCTCGCGCGGCGCGCCCGACCGGAGGACGTTGACCTTCACCTTCTTGTTCACCGGCGTGTCGGCCACGAGGAGGCGGAACCGCTCCACGTCGTCGACGTCCTTGCCGTCGAAGTTCGTGATCACGTCCTTGACCTGGAAGCCCGCCTTGGAGGCCGGCGTGTTGGTCGAGACGCTGCCGACCAGGACGCCCTTCCGGCCGTGCATGCCCCAGTTGTCGGCGAGATCGGGCGTCAACTCCTGCGGGAGGATGCCCAGGTATCCGCGCACGACCTTGCCGTTCGCCACGAGCTGGTGGGCGATGTTCTTTGCGAGATTGATCGGGATGGCGAAGCCGATGCCCTCGCCCGACGGGTTGATCGCCGTGTTGATGCCGATCGCCTCGCCGCGGATGTTGAGGAGGGGTCCGCCGCTGTTGCCGAAGTTGATCGACGCGTCGGTCTGGATGAAGTTCTGGTACGCCGGAGCGCCGCCCACGATGGACAGGTTGCTCCGACCCTTGGCGCTGATCACGCCCACGGTCAGCGTGCCATCGAGCTCGCCCAGCGCGTTGCCGATCGCGATGGCCCAGTCGCCGATCCGGATCTCGTCCGAGTCGCCGAGCGGCACGATCGGCAGGTCCTCACCGTCGTGGATCTGGATGACCGCGACGTCCGTGCTCGGATCCGCCCCGACGACTTTCGCCTTGAACTTGCGGTGGTCGCTCAGCGTGACGGTGATGTCCGAGGCGTCCTTGACGACGTGGTTGTTCGTGAGGATGTGTCCCTGAGCGTCGATGATGAAGCCTGAGCCGCTGCTCGGCACCTTCATCGGATGCCGCTGCGGTTGGCCCTGGTCCTGGTCATTATCGTCGCCCTGGCCCTGGCCCTGCGGATTCTCCGGGAAGAGGCGGCGGAAGAAGTCGCCGTACGGCCCCTCGAAGTTGGTGCCGCCGGGATGGTCGATCGTGCGCTTCGTCTCGATGCTCACCACCGCTGGAAGCGTTCGGTCGGCGATCTGGGTGAAGGGGCTCTCGAGAGCACCCGCGGCCGCCGGCCCCGCGTCCTTGGCGCTCACCTGCGGTGAGAGGTTCCACTCGCCCGCGAGGATGAACCCGACCACGATGCCGATGATCAACAGTCCGCCGGCGAGCATCATGGCTTTCGCCGCGCGGATCGTTTCCCTGGACTCCATTCCTACCTCCAATGAACTCGCCGGGAGCCTTCGAGGCTCTCCGAAACTCGGTCCGGCGCGGGGGACGCCGGAGCATGACCCTGATCTACGGCTCGACCCCGGCCGTCGTCTCGTCCTGCTCGTTCGCTGCACCCGGTTCGGCACGGAGCCGCTCGAGCTCCGCGCGCTTCACGCGCACGATCTCGTCGATCGAGGCGATCCAGGCGCGAAGTCGGAGCGCCTCGGCGTCCGATTCCATGGCGTGCGCCGTTCCCGCGTCCCAGAGGGCGAGGGCGCGCGCGCCCAGATTGGAGAGGGCTCGTGAGCGGTCCCGCCGGAGGGATACGAGGTCGACTCGAAGCACGCCGATCTGCACCGCCCTCCGGGCGCTCGCGCGCGTCCGGTCCGAGACCGATCGGACCTCCTCGGAAACTCGGCTCCAGAAACCCGTTTCGCCAGCCATAAATCCTCGCAGCACAGGTACTTGGTACAATCTAGGAATCGTGGGACATGCCTGTCAAGCAGGTATTACCCGTACCACAATCGGGAGTTCCGCGGGCGGGATTCTCGGGCCTCGATCCCTTGCGGGAGGCCCGGTGACCTCTATACTGACGCTCCATGCCTGAGCCGAGGTGCGCCTATTTCATCGCCGATTCGCATCTAGGCCAGGGCTCGGACGAGTCGAACCGGTCCCGCGAGCGGGATCTACTGTCCTTCTTCGACCGTGTCCGGGACGAGCGCGCCGCCCTCTACGTGAACGGCGACCTCTTCGATTTCTGGTTCGAGTACGGCCACGCGATTCCCAAGCGCTTCGTCCGGGTGCTGCAGGCGCTCGGGGATCTCAGGCGCCAGGGTGTGCCCATTCTCTATGTCGGCGGAAATCACGATTTCTGGATCGGCGAATATCTCGCTCGGGAGCTGGACGTCTCGTTCACCGACCAGCCGCAGACGCTCGCGCTCCAGGGGCGGAAGATCTTTCTCGCGCACGGGGACGGACTCGGACCGGGCGATCACGGCTACAAGGTTCTGAAGCGGGTCCTCCGAAACGGGGTCGCCCGTGGGCTCTTCCGCTGGATCCATCCCGATATCGGGATTCCCCTCGCCGGGGCGTTCTCGCACACGAGCCGCCATCACGCGCCCCGCCCCTCGGTGAGCGACGAGGACCTTCGCGACCGCCTCGCCGGTCCCCGCTTCGCGGAAGGGTTCGACGCGGTCGTCCTGGGCCATTTCCACAGACCCGTCCACCTGCGCGAGGGGGGGAGGGACTTCGTCGTCCTGGGGGACTGGATCACCCGGCGCACCGTCCTCCGCCTCGTGGACGGGGCGTTCGAGCTGATGGAATTCAGGGGGGTTTGACGGGAAAATCGGGGGCCCCCGGAAGGTCGGGCCGGCCGAGACCCTTTCAGGGCTTGGACTTCCACAATCCACTTGACTCAAGTGACCGTTTGGATTACACTTAGACGGTTCTCGTACCACCCTGTCCAAAACAGGCTCGGACCCGCCGGCGCGAACGACACACGGCGCGCGGTGTCGTGCCCCGTAGGGGGCCCCAGGTTCGCGCGATCGATCGAGACGAATCATGACTATCGAATTCGAGGGGAGGTGAGCATCCGGTCGGCTCTGGTTGGGTAAAAGCCTTCTAGCTGCTTCGCTGCTCTGAGTTCAAGAGGAGGACACGCAATGCGCAACCAAGCTTTTCTAAAAGTCGCTCTCCTCGGGCTTTTGACCCTCGCGCTGGCGCCGGGCTACGCCCTGGCGGCCGGACAGGGGCAGGACCTGTCGGAGATGCTTGCCTCGAGCGCCGCGGTGCACGCGACCGCGGTGAGCGGCCCGATTCTCAGCGGTACCCCGCTGTCGCACGACTACGGTGTGCAGGACAACGGGACGTTCACGCCTTTCAACTTTGTGTTCACGAACATCGGCGACCAGACGCTCCACATCACGAGCATCAGCAGCTCCGATCCGGCGTTTTCGGCGCCGGCCGGCGGCATCTCGCTGGATCCGGGCGCCTTTACAGACGCTGGGGTGACGT
>JAEHDN010000191.1 GCA_016880395.1 Candidatus Eiseniibacteriota bacterium | reverse complement strand
TGCGGGCGCTGCGAGTCGGTCGAATCGCGGATCGACCTCTTGCACTGCACGTCGGAGCGCCACTCCGACGTGGGTGAGACTCGCGATGGGTCTCACCGCTCCAGATGAAGTGATCACCGGATCATCGGCTCCGCTTCCGTTGCCGGTCCTGGAGCCTCCCCGCTTCACCCGGAGAAACTCGCATAAAGTTACCCCCCCATCATGAAGTCGCAAGGAATCCATCGTGCAGCTTGCTTCACACGCCGCCCCAGTCACCAGTACTCCTCTTCTTCCTCGTGCTCTCCCTCTTCGTCGGGCTCTTCCGCCTCGCGCCCCTCTTCTTCGAGCTCCTCCTCTTCTTCCTCCTCGTACTCCCCCTCTTCTTCGTACTCCTCCCGCAGCTCCTCGGGGTACTCGTCCTCCTCGAAGGGCGGCGCCGGCTCGCGTCTGCCTCGCGCAACCACGCCCGCGGACGTTGCTGTATCGAGCTCCACGGCTCCTCCAGGCTATGGTCTCCCACCCGGCCGACGTGGGGCACCGGGTGCTCCATACTCTGGGCTGGCGCCTCTCCCAAGGACGTGAAGCGGTCTCGAAGATCGCTTCAGGGGCTTGTGGCCGGCTCGAAGAGCTCGCCGCGGTGCTCCCGGCAGTGCGCCATCGCCTCATCTTCGGTCCACGCGTCGGCCGGATAGCGATACGTCTGCTCGACCATCGGGTCCGCGCGGCCGCTCTTCCCCCTCAGCTTCCCCAGGATCACCCGATACGTCTTGGAGCCGTGCATGCGCTCCATGCTCCGAAAGCTCCGGGGAGCGACTTCGCCGGGGTCACGGAGGCGGCACGCGTGCTCGTGGGGGTAGGGCATGGACTGCTCCGGGTTCGGCTGGCTCGCACGTCAGCATGCACAGCACCGTCGCCAACCACGTCTGATCGATACGTGGTCACGGTGTGACTCGCCGTGAGATACCCGTGAAGAAAGCTTGGCGGCGAGGTCACCCCCGCTTCACGCCCCGGAGCCCATGATCCGCGCACGGGAGGCCTCATGGCGACGGTAGTGGGAAACCGCCTTCGGGCGTGGCATGAAGTCCTGGATCACACACCGGAGCTCGAGCTGTGGGTGCACGCACCCGCGTGGCCCGAACTCGTCGCGGAGGCCGGCCGGGCGCTCGGCGAGCAACTCGTTCATGGCGTGCTGGGCCGCGCGGCCGGGGGGTGGCGGAGCGTGACCGTGCGGTCGGCCGACCGCGCGAGCCTGCTCACCGCCTGGCTCAACGAGCTGCTGTTCCATGCCGAGGCCGAGTGGTGGATCCCGGTGGAGATCGGTGACGTGCAGGCGTCGGACACGGAGATCCGGGCCCGAGTGCGCGGAGCGGTGGTGACCGAAGCGCCCGCGCCGGTGCGGGCGGCCAAGCGGTCCGCGATCCGTGTGCGAGAGATCGCCGGATGGCTCGAAGCCCACGTGAGACTCGAAGCATGAGGCTCGGTTCGATGGCGATCTCCCCTCCGCGCCGTCACACGACCTTCATCGCGGCGACGCTCCTCAGCCTGGCCGGACTGCTCGACGCGCAGGACATAGTTCAGAGCCGCGATAGCCCGCCCGACCGCTCACAGGCCAGACTCGAAGCGGAGCGATGGTACCAGCCCGTCCGTCACCTCGATCCCGTCACGAAGGCCACGTCCATTGACGTCGTGGTTCGCGGTTACGACATCGGCGGACGGTCCGTGTCCTGCACCAATGGCGATTCCGCCGACATCGTCGTTGGCCTGCGACGGGCCACCACCGGAGTCAAGCAGGAGCTGTCGATTTACGCCATATCGGTCGGCCGCACCTGGCGCTATCTGGATGCGATGCGCCTCCTCGTCGATGATTGGCTCCTCACTCCGAGACAGGTGGCCGCTCCCGAGCCGGCGCTCACCCACTACGCGCGGGGGGTGATAGAGACGAGCGCGTACGTAATCACGCGGAGACAGCTGGTGCTCATCGCGAGCGCGAGGTCCGTCCAGATTCGATTGATCGGCGGCGGGGGGCTGTGTGATCTCGCTCTCGACCCGGTGGGTCAGGAGCTCATTGGTCTGTTTGTCGAACGGGAACTCGCGAGCTCGCCACGCGTGGTTGGGAGCGGTGCGCCGAGCCTGGGCCACGCTCAACCGCTGCGCGTCACCGCACGCATCCGCTCGACCAGCACCTCGAACCGAAAGGGTTTGGCCAGATAGCCGTCGGCACCGGCCTCGCGTACGAGGCGCTCCGCCTCGTGCTCATCAGGGGTCAGGAGAAGGATCGGAGTTGAGCGGCCGGCGCGCCGGAGCTCCGCGGCCACCTCGATACCGCCCCTCTTCGGGACGACGAGCGCCAAGAGGATGACGTCGTAGTCGCGAGACAGGCCGAACGCGAGGGCCGCATCGTCGTCCGATGCCACCTCCACTGTGTGGCCCGCATCGCGCAGGCCCTCCATCAGGAAGCCAGCGACGTGGGGATGTTCCACGAGAAGTACCTTCACGCGTGAGCTTACGCCACGTCGTGTGAGCCTGGGGTGAGAATACCGTGAGAGGCTCAGCCCCGCCCGCCGAGGAACCGAGCGACCGTGAGGACAAAGGTCGCCCCCTGGCCGACTTGGCTCTGCACCCCGAGGTCACCGCCGAGCAGCTGTGCGAGCCGGCGCGACAGGGTCAGCCCGAGCCCCGTCCCCGGCCGCTCCTGGCTGACGCCGGCGTACGCGTCGAACAGATGTTTCTGCCGCTCGACGTCGATCCCGGGGCCTCGATCGGAGATTGAGAACCACAGGGTGGTGTCATCCGCCCTCATGGCTACACCCACCGCCTCCTCCCGCGGACTGTGCTGAATCGCATTGCGCAGCAGGTTGACCAAGATCTGCCGCACTCGCTTGAGATCGGTGCGGGCGGGGATTCGACGGTCAGCCGCGGGGATGTCAAGCCGCACGCCGGCCGCCTGTGCCATCGGTTCGACGGCGCGCAACGCTTCTGCGAGGATGGCCTCCGCCGCGATGTCCCCCGCCTTGATCTCGAACCGCCCGGCCTCGAGGCGGGAGAGATCGAGCAAGTCGTTGAGGAGCTGGACCGACTGCTCCGCCGCCGTGAACGCCTGGACCACGGCAGGTGGCGCGGCGTTCTTCTTGTTGCGGACCAACAGATCGAGCCAACCGTAGACGCCGGTCAATGCGTTCCGCAGCTCATGATTCATCATCGCGTAGAAGCGGTCGCGCGAGGCCTGGAAGTCGTGCAACCGCTCCAGGAGTTGGGCGTTCTCGACGGCCACGGCGGCCTTCCTCGCCAACAGTGCCGCGATGCGCTCGTCTGCCACGTCGAACCCGTCCGCCCCGATCTTCTCGGTCACATACAGGTTTCCGAACGCTTGCCCGCGCGCTGCGACGGGCACCTCGAGGAAGGATTTGGTCCGCTGGCGGTGCGGTGGGAAGCCGTACCGCTCGGGGTGGCGATTGACCTCCGCCGTCAGGATCGGCTTGCGCTCACGGATCACGACGTCGAGCAAGCCTCGTGCGCGCGGGGGCTTCGTGATCCCGGCTTGCTCGGCGCCCGACATGCCTGAGGTGACGAATTGTGTGAAGGAGCTTCCCTCGGGGTTCAGCAGGCCGAGAGCCGCATACCGAGCGCCGACGAGGTCTCGCGCCGCGTCGGTGACGCGTTGGAGCACTCCCCCGACTTCGTGCTCGGAAAAGATCGCCAGGCCGGCGGTGAGGAGGCCCTCAAGCCGGTCCCGCCGAAAGTCGCCCGGCGTACTGCGGTCTGGACCGCCTTTGGGAGAAGGCGAAGAATGGCCATCGCGAAGGCGCCCCGTCCCGGACATGACCAGTCGCTCCTGTGAGGGCGACTCGGCAGCTCGGCGATCGTAGATCCTTCGGAGCGTGACGGCGGACGTCGCGGAGGAGGCGAGGACCGGTGCCCTCATCGAACCGCTGGCTTGAATCTGGAGTGCGGGACGCGACGTCGCAACGGGAGGCGAGCGCTCCGACGCGGAGACCTAACGTCGGACGGCTCAACAGGTGGAATGAAACAACCCACCCACGGCGTGCGCCGCCACCAGCTCGTTGTACAGGCGAACCGCCGCCGCGGTGGGGAGGACATGGAAACGAACGCCGCGGGCCTCCAAGACGCGGAGCGTCTCCGGGCTGACCCGCAGTCGCCCCAGCATCCCCTGGGACAGCACCACGATCGTGGCGCCGCGCTCCAGAAGCTCCTCCACGTCGGCCGGTTGGATCCCGTGCGCGTGATCCGTGCCGGTCTCCCGCCAATCCCACGCTCGCGCCCCGCCGGGAAAAAGCTTCGCATCCCTGAAGGCTGCGCGCTCCCCCTCGACCTCCACGCGACCCCAGGCCAGGTGCGTGATGTGTCGAGAAAGCGGTGTGCTTTCCATGCTCGAGCCCATGCATTGGTTGGCGCCATCGCCAGCCTACGTGGACCGGCCTGAAAGGACGATGAGGTGCTTCTGAGAGGCGTTTGAGGAAACGACCGCCATACGGCGGCTTTCAGGATGGATTCAGCATCCCATCATCGCCCGTCGCTTAGGCTCAACAGAGTGCCGCGCCCGCGCATTTCGCGCGGGCCGCCTGACCGTCGAAGCCAAGGAGGCGGACATGACGCAAGCATCGCAAATCTGGGACAAGGCCGTTCAGAAGGCCGGCGTGTGGGTGAAGGAGCTCGCGGACGACCTCTCGTGGAGGGACATGAGTCACACGCTGCACGCGCTTCGCTCCGTGCTTCACGCCTTGCGTGATCGCCTTCCCGTAGACGAAGCGGCACAACTTGCCGCGCAGCTCCCGCTCCTCATCAAGGGCGTCTACTATGACGGCTGGGACCCGAGCCGGACGCCGGTCTCGGCGCGCAGTAAGGAGGAATTCCTCGCGTTGGTGACGCAGCCGTTGCAGCGCGTCACTCCCGATGCGGAGCCGGAGCGCGTGACCCGAGCGGTCTTCCGGTTGCTGGCGAGTCACGTCTCGCGAGGCGAGATCCTCGACGTCCGCGGGATCCTCCCCCAGGAGCTCCTGGACCTCTGGCCGGAGCACGCGGCAGTGTAGCGACGCGGCCCGGACCGACCGGCTCTCGCGCTCAGGCCGCTCGCGCCGGCGCGGGCCCGGCGGCGGGCTGCTCCACGGCCACCGCGCGCGGAGCCAGCGGCGTGCCGGCGACGATGGCCTCGACATCCGCGCGCTCCAGGGTCTCGCGTTCGAGCAGAGCGGTCGCGAGCGCATCCAGGGTAGCCCGGTTCGCCCGAATCAGTCCCGTGGCACGCGTATACGCCTCGTCCACGATTCGGCGCACCTCGCGATCGACCAGCTCGGCGGTGTGCTGCGAGACCTCGTACCGCGGCACGACACCTTGTCCGGAAAGCGCGAGCTCGGGGTGCTCGATCACCGCGATCGGGCCTACGGTCTCGCTCATACCGAACTGGGTCACCATCCGTCGGGCGAGCTCGGTAGCTTGCTGGAAGTCATTTGCGGCACCCGTGGTGATCAGGTCCGGGCCGAACACGACCTCTTCGGCGACGCGGCCGCCGTACGCGACCGCCAGTCGGCCCGTGATGTAGGCCTTGGTGTAGCTGCGGCGGTCCTCCTCGGGCAAGGCGAAGGTGATCCCGAGCGCCCGACCGCGCGGCACGATCGTCACCTTGTGAACGGGGTCCAGGCCCGGGATCAGCATGTTCACCAGGGCGTGCCCCGCTTCGTGGTAGGCTGCGAGCCGGCGGTCCTCAGGCGATAGCACCACGCTCCGCCGCTCCACACCGAGCATCACCTTGTCCTTCGCATCTTCGAAATCCCGCCGGTCCGCCCGGTCCTTGCCGCGCCGGGCGGCAAACAGCGCGGCCTCGTTGACCAGGTTCGCCAGGTCGGCGCCGGACAGTCCAGGCGTGCCGCGAGCGATCGTAGCCAGGTCGACGTCGCCGGCAATCTGGATCTTGCGAGCATGCACCTTCAGGATCTGCTCTCGCGCCCGCACGTCCGGGAGCTCCACCACGATCTGACGGTCGAAGCGTCCCGGACGGAGCAGCGCCGGGTCCAGCACGTCCGGGCGGTTGGTGGCCGAGAGCACGACAACCTTCTCAGTCGGCTGGAAGCCATCCAGCTCGACGAGCAGTTGGTTCAGGGTCTGCTCGCGCTCTTCGTGAACGCCGGTGAGCCCCACGCCGCGTTGCCGTCCGACGGCATCCAGCTCGTCGATGAAGATGATGCACGGCGCCTGGGCCTTCCCTTGCTCGAACAGGCTGCGCACTCGGGACGCGCCCACTCCAACGAACAACTCGACGAAATCCGACCCCGAGATGGAGAAGAACGGCACCCCCGCTTCCCCGGCCACCGCCCGCGCGAGCAGCGTCTTGCCGGTCCCGGGGGGGCCGACGAGCAACACGCCCTTGGGAAGCCGGCCGCCGATGCGCTGGAACTTCGCCGGGTCCTTGAGGAAGTCGATCACCTCCTGCAACTCGGCCTTGGCTTCCTCGGCCCCGGCGACGTCGGCGAAGCTCACCTTGGACCGCTCGCCCGTGACCGGGCGCACGCCCATCTGGCCAAACGACAAGGCGCGCTGGCCTCCCACCCGCATCTGCCGCACGATCATGAGCCAGAATCCACCGATCAAGAGCCAAGGAATCGCCGAGACGAGGATACCGAGCCATGAAGGGCCAGCCTTGGCCGCGCGGATCGGCACGCGTCCCTGCTCGAGCCGCGCCACGAGCGGCGCCGGGTCCTCGAAGGGCAGGTTCGCCCGGAAGTCGCGCACGTCGCGGCCCGCGATCCGCACGGGGCTCTTGAACTCCCCGTTGACCCTGCGGTGCTCAGCAACGATCTCGACTGCGGCGATGTTATCGCGCGCGAGCTCACGCGTCAGATCCGAGTACGTGATCTCCACCCGCTTCTCGCGTCCTTGAATCGCCTGGAAGATCATCAACGCCGTGGCGAAGGCGACTACCCAAAGGAGCGCTGGCCGCAACGCGGCGGCGAAGCGTGGACCGCGTCGTCCCTGGTTCCGTGTGCCGTCCATGTCCTGGTTCCTTCCCTCGCGCGCCGGGGGGCCTTGGTGAATCAATTACATCGCGACTGAAGAGAGGGTTAAACGCGACTGAACGCCTCCGGCGGTCCCTTCATGCCCTCCTCACCCCCCGCTCACGCGCCCCCCGCTATGGATTGGCACGATGACCGGTCTCCGAACGCGACGTCTGGCCGAGAGCGGCCTTGATATCACGACTCTGGGCCTCGGCACCTGGGCGGTCGGCGGCTCGGGGTGGGCGTACAGCTGGGGGCCGCAAGATGACCGCCACTCGCTCGGCGCAATGCGTCGCGCCCTCGAGCTCGGCGTCAATTGGATTGATACTGCCCCGATCTACGGCCTGGGGCACGCCGAACGTCTGGTAAGGCGGCTGCTCAAGGATCTGCCCGTCACCGAGCGACCGTTCGTGTTCACCAAGTGCGGCCTGGTAGCCGACCCCGTCAACCGGTTGGCGGAGCCACGTCGCGACCTGCGGCCCGAGTCGATCCGCCGCGAATGCGAGGCATCACTCGAGCGGCTGGGAGTGGAGCGGATCGATCTCTACCAGTTCCACCAGCCCGATGACACCGGCACGCCGGTCGAGTACTCCTGGGAGGCGATGATCCGACTGCGCGATGAGGGCAAGATCCGCGCTGCGGGGGTGTGTAACTTCGACGTCGGCTCGCTCGCGATCTGTGGCAATCTCGGTCGCATCGACGCGGTGCAAGCGCCCTTCTCCCTGATCCATCGGGAAGCGGCGCTCGCAGAGATTCCGTGGTGCGCGACGCGCGGCACTGCAGTGTTGTGCTTCAGCCCGATGCAGTCGGGACTGTTGAGCGGCGCGTTCTCCGCCGGCCGAATGAAGCGCCTCGCACCCGACGACTGGCGGAGGAGCTCCCCGGAGTTCCAGCCGCCGCGGCTGGGCCGCAATCTCGCGCTCGCGCACGCGCTGCGGCCCGTCGCACGGCGTCACGGCGTCAAGGTGGGGACGGTAGCCGTCGCCTGGGTCACGAGCTGGCCTGGCGTGACCGCCGCGATCGTGGGAGCGCGCTCCCCGCGCCAGGTAGACGATTGGATCGAGGCCGCGACGTTGGAGCTGTCCGGTGACGACATGGCCGAGCTCGCGGCCGCCGTCAGGCACACGCAGGCGGGAGAGGGACCGGCTTGCCCGCAGGACGTGGAGACGTGGCAGTGGGAGGTGGGCGTGCAGGAATGAGAGCGACGCGGCACGAGCAAAACAAACGGGCGGCCCGCCTCTCTGTCGAGGACGGGCCG
>JAEHDN010000190.1 GCA_016880395.1 Candidatus Eiseniibacteriota bacterium | reverse complement strand
AGCATCACGCTCAACTGGGGTGGAAACACGCTTCACTCCCTCTCGGGAAAGACCCATCTCGACTTCGAATGCGACGACGAGAACGACAGCCTCGACGTGGGGGATGACGACCACGACGACGACGACGACGGGGAGTGCGAGGAGTGCGAAGGCGATCACGACGACGCCGCGACGGACGACTCACCCGACTGCGACGTCGAGGGCCTCCACGTCTGCTTCGCCATGTCGGCCCTGCGCGACTTCTTCGGCGACGCGGACGTAGCCTCGAGCCTCAACGACGCCACGCTCCAAGGCTCGTTGTCGACGGGCGGGACCTTCACCGCCACGATAGGATCGTTCAAGACGGTACCTCGCGGACACAAGAGCTCGCTCTCGCTTCGGGTGAAGCCGAATCCGCTCAATCCGAAGGCCGACGTCTCGTTCACGCTGACGCAGCCCGGCCGCGTGACGATCGGGATCTACGATCTGCACGGCCGGCTCGTCCGGACCTTGCTGGACGAGAACCGCGCCGCCGGCGATCAGTCGGTCGCCTGGAACGGGATGGACGGCGCCCAGCACCGGGTCGCTTCCGGCACGTATTACGTCCGGATCCAGGCGCTTCAGGGACGGGAGGTCCGGTCGGTCACGGTTCTGAAGTAAGGGCCGGAGCACGCGGGCGAGTCCCGCGATCCGGTTCAGGGACGAGGCGGGTGGGTGCTCCGGCGCCCACCCGCCTTTGCGTTTCGGGCGCGCGGATGTAAGCTGCGGGGACGCTGGTCACTTTCCTTGCAAGAGGTCGTTCATGATTCGCCCTGTGACGCTTGGGCTCGGACCGTTCCGCGCGAGCGCCTGTCTCATCGTGCTCGCGATGCTCGGGAGCGCGGTTCCGGCCCGTGCCGCAGGTGGCGATCCTCCCGCCCGACCCGTGATCGTGGGAATCACGATCGGGGCCCGCTTCTTCAACGACGACCTGGAGCTGGGCAACGACTTCGCGTTCGGTGGACGAGTCGGGATCGGACTCGGCCCGAAGTGGGCTCTTCTCACGGACTTCATCGCCTGCCACCCGAGCCGGGACGTGACGAGCATCGCGGCCTACGTCGACGCGCTCCGTCTCCTGGCCCGGTACAACCTGAGGACGGGCACGTTCCGGCCTTACGTGGTGGGGGGCATCGGCGGCGTGCTCTTCATCTTCAACGACACCCCCACCACGGCCGGAGGCGCCCTGACGGCGGGCCTCGGGGCCGACTACCGCTTGGCGCCGCAGACCAGCCTCTTCGTGGAGGCCACGCGGGACCTCTATTCCGAGCAGGACATCACGTACGACGTCGAAGGGAACCCCGTGTACAGCGGCAAGGAGCACACGAAGACGCTAGGCACCATCTGCACCGGGATCAGCGTGGAGTTCTGACCGTGCCCTGGAATCGACTCCTGATCGCGGTCGCCCTGCTGGCTCTCTCCTGCACCCGTATGCCGACCGCGCCCCGGAGCCAGGTCGTCGTGTACGGAACCATTCTGGGACCCTCCGGAGAGCCCGTTCGCGCGGTCGTGCTGTTCTACCCACGCGATGCCGCTCTGTCGCCTTCCGAGAACATCGCCCGGGCCGGGACCGATGCTCAAGGCGCCTACTCGCTCCAAATGGTGTCTGGTTTCTACGAGCTGCGGATCCCCGCACCGCGAGATGGTTGGCTCGGTCATGCCAGTCTGGTCAAGGTGTCGCCTGACCACCGGCGAATTGATTATGAATTCCATGGCTTTCGCGTATCAGGCCGTCTCCTCGATCCCACGGGCAACGTCGTCCCGAATGGAGAGGTGATCGCTACGGCCGAGTCGCCCGATCAGAGCTCCGCGGGGGAGTATTTCTCGGAGGGCGCCTACTCGTTCCTTCTCCCGCGCGGGACGTATTCCTTTGCATGCCGAGGGGCCGAGTTCTACTCCCCGTTCACCCCCACGACCGTGCACTCGGTCTCGATCGCGAGCGATACGACCCTCGACATCCACCTCGTGGGATTTCCGATCGAAGGCACCGTACTCGGGATGGACGGTGCTCCTGTCGAGTCCGCCACGGTCGATGCGTACCCGGCCCGAACCCACACCGACGCGTCGGGACGATACCTGCTGTATGCCCCGGCGGGGCCGCACGCCATGAGATGCTTTCCGCCTCAATGGGAGATCCTGCCGCGACTGGAGGTCGTATCGTTCAGCGGGCCGACCACGGTCGATTTCAATTTCATGGGCCTGGTCCACTGGACCGGAACCGTGCGGAGAGCGGACAACGGCGAATCGCTCCCAATCTGTTATGTCCTGGCTTCCGTGCTCGGCCCGGATAATCGAGATGCGCTGAATCTCGCGAGCGCCACCGGTGATTTCAATCTCTACCTGTCGCCCAATCTGTCCTACGAGCTCCAGGTCTACACGAGCGCCGACTTGCAGCAGGCGCCGATCTACGACTCCATCTTCCGGGCCACGGCCGACACCACCTTCGATCTCCGCGTGACGCCCCCTCCCGATCCCTAGTCGTATGTCCGCCGACTCTCAGACCTCCAACGTCCGCGTCCACGGCGAGGCGATCCTGTACCGCCTCTTCGATGTCGGGTACGAGATCCTGCTCGACCGCGCCTACGACCTGCTCGGCTCGAGCGGGCCAGAGCGGCGGAAGCCGGTCCGCGGGGAAGCGCAGGCCATCCAGATCGCGAATCCGCCGGTCACCGTCCCTCTGGGGACGGAGTCGGTCGACGTCGGCGGGCGCGCATGCGACGCCGAGGTTTCGGCCAGGCTCTTCGACTTCGGGGTCGTCTCGGTTCGCGCGCGGATTCGCGCGCCCGGGATGCTCCCGTGGCGCGACTTCGCCGCTTTCGGCGTGGCGGCAGGTTCGAGCAAGGCTTGGGGCATCTTCGAGCCCTGCCGCGACCGCCTCCTCGAGCGGATCGCCCCCGCCATCGTGCGGCCCGGCGTGGCCACCGTGACCGAGGAGTACATGGTGTTCCGCGTGCACCAGCTCGAGGATGCCGACGGCCGGCCGGTGCTGGCCGATGCCCTCGAGGACACGGACATCGAGCGGATTCTCGTGGGCGAGAGCCGACCGCTCTCCGAAGGGGCTCGAAAGGATCTTCTCTCCCAGCGGTTCTGCTACTTCGACGACGATCTGGCCGTGCTGAGCTGGAGCTCGGCCCTGGTCCTGGAATCGGTCGCCGAGGACACCGACGTCCAGTACGTGCTCGAGTTCGCGAACGCCCAGCTCCTCGAGCTCCGTTTCTATGACAGCATCCTGGACGACGAGCTGCCCCGCATGTACGACGAGATCCAGGCGGCGAGGCGGGGCTTTCACTTCCTGGGGCGGCGCTTCAGCCGCCTCCTGGCCGCGCTTCAGAGCCGCGTCGCGGACGCGACGGAAGCGGTCGAGCGCGCCGAGAACGCGCTCAAGGTGACCGAGGACGTCTTCCTGGCGCGCATCTACGCCGCGGCCCTCGAGATCTTCCGCGGCCCGACCTGGCGGCGGGGGATCGACCGGAAGGTGGCCATCGTGCGGGACGCCTATACGATGCTGAACGCGGAGTCCCAGGCTCGCCGGGCGGAGGTGCTCGAGATCATCATCGTGTTCCTGATCGCGGTGGAGATCGCGCTGGCGCTCGCATTCCGCTAGACTGACCATCCATGGCCACCGAAGCGACCCCAGGTTCCGACAAAGTCCAGACCCAATCGGCTCGACCCGAATCCAATCGGGCCGCCTCGCCAGATCGCCATTGGCGATCCGCCGCCATCTGGCTCGTCCTGGGGATCGCTGGCCTGCTGACGGTTTACATGCCCACCGTCAGGGCAATGGAGCGGATCTGGACGTACAACAAGTCCTACGCCCACTGCTTCTTCATTGCGCCGCTCGCGGCCTACATGGTCTGGCTGAACAGGCACCGTCTCGCCGCCCTGACGCCTCGCCCTTCGGCTTGGGGTATCGGTGCCGTCCTGGCGTTCGGCGGGACGTGGTATGTGGCGCACCTAGGAGCGATTCAAGTGGGGGAGCACCTGAGCCTCGTCGCCATGGCGGTCTCCCTTGTCTGGGCCGTTCTCGGAGAGCGCGCGGTTCGCCTTCTTGCGTTTCCACTCGGGTTCCTCTTTCTCCTCGCCCCATTCGGCGAGGGACTGTTCCCGATCCTGATCTCAATCGCCGGTAAGCTCGCGGTGTCTGTCCTCCATCTCATGGGCACACCGGTCGCATTCGACGGCTACTACCTCCGGGTGGAGAACGGGGAGTGGCGGATCACGGAGGCCTGCAGCGGGCTCCGCTTCATCCTGAGCATCATCACCGTGGGAGCCGTGTATTCCTACACCAGCTACAGCCGCTGGTGGAAGCGCGTGGCCTTCCTTGCCTCGAGCGTTCTCGCCGCACTCCTCATGAACGCCTTCCGCGTCTGGCTGCTCGTGATGATTGGCATGTACTCGAACATGAAGGCCCCGCTGGTCCGCAATCACGTCCCACTGGGTTGGGCCATCTTTGCGGTCATGGTTCTGGTGATATTCGCCCTGGGCCGGGCCTGGATGGATCCGGAAGCCGTCGGGGAGCGTCCGCTCCCGCCAGAGAGGAAGACCCGGGCCGAGGCTCCTCGCAGGCGCGTGACATTTGCCGGAGCGGCAGTCCTCGCGCTGGCGCTCGCCGCTGGGTGGCCGCTTCTGGTGAGCGCGATCGAGCGGCCGCGGACGGGGGAGCCACCCATCGTCCTGGTCGCACCGGCAGATAGAGGAGGCTGGGTGTCGATCCCCTCGATGCCCTGGGACTGGGAGCCCCATTACGCTGGAGCGAAGGCGACGGTGCGCCATGCATACCAAGGAGCGCTCGGGCCGATTGGGCTCTACGCGGCATTCTTCCGGGACCAACGCCAGGGGGCCGAGCTGGTGCGTGTGGAAAACGGCCTTCCCACGCCAGGAGATGCAGCATGGCGCTATACCCCCGAGGTCAGGCGCACCCTGTCCGGGCTCGACATCACGATCGAAGAGGTCGACGCCCGATCGGGGGCCCTGGGGCTCCGCGTGTGGCGGTGGTACTGGGTGCGCGGCCGCAACACGCCGGATGCCGCCACCGTGAAGATCACTGGACTGGTGTCCAAGCTCCTGGGCCGTGGTGACGATGCAGCAGTCATTGTCGTCTATGCGCCGTTCGACCAAAATGCGGACCAGGCGACCCCAGCCTTGACCACCTTCCTGAAGGACATGAAGCCCCGGATCGATCAGATGGTGATGGCAGCGGCTGGCGGGCACTAGGCCCCGGCGCCGCTAAGGCGTCCGCGGCGTGGTACACTCCCGCCGTGGACCCGCGAACACGGGACGGGGTAATTCGTTCCGGACCCATCACGATCCCCCCAAATCCAGAGCCGGCCCAGGGAGAACCATGACCCGCACCTCGAGCCTTCTCACCGCCTTCGCCGCGCTAGTCGTTGTCTGCCTCTCCTCGTCGGCCGCGCCGGCCCAGGACGGAACCTCATACATGCCAGGGGCGCCCCAGCTGAGCCTGCGGCACGACGGCCCCCCCGACACGACGATCACGGTGACGGTCTCCCCCCTCGCCGAGGGGGTCTATGCGGCCAAGGTGAACTACGTCTGGACCGGTTGGGTCGAGTTGCCAGAGGGACTTCTGCTCATTGACTCCGGACTCGACGAGCGGACCGCCAAGGTGCTTGCGGACAGCATCCGGGCGCGCTCGGGCGCGAAGCCGTTCAAGTACCTCGTCAACACCCATGCTCACAAGGACCACACCGGCGGGAACGCGTACTTCGTCGCGCAGGGGGTGAAGGTCATGGCCCAGACTCACGCGGCGGCCGTGATCGATTCGATGGCGAAGATCGAGGCGGCCGTGCATGCGCCCGGGAATTCCAACGCCCCCCCGCCAAGCCCCGTCGTCCGGATCGACAGGCGCAAGGCTTTGGGCCCGGCATCCCGCACCGTGGAGATCATCTGGCTCGGGAAGCGCGCGCACACCGACGGGGATCTGATCGTCTATCTCCCCAAGCAGAAGGTTCTCTTCGCAGGTGACCTCGTCTCGAACCGTGCGGTGCCGTGGATGATCGACTCCAAGATGGATCGCGAGGGATGGATCGCCTCGGTGGATTCGCTCCGGAGCAAGCGCTTCGCCTCGGTGATCCATCTCGTGCCGGGGCACGGAGTGATGGAGAGGCCTTTGGACGAGATCGCCTACACATGGAACTACCTCCACGACGCCTGGGACCGGGCCTCCAAGATCGCCTCCTACGGGACCAGCATCAAGGCGTTCAAAGACTGGGGTTACCTCGGGCCCTACGAAGGCAACGAATTCTACGCGGAGGTCCATTTCATGAACATGAGGCGCCTCTACAACGAGGCGCTCGGCATCAAGACGCCGGGTCGTCCAGGCGCCCGTGCCTACAAGAAATAGCCCGCGCGGAAACGTTTGGGGAGCCGCGTTGGCCCTCGCGGCCGGGCTCGCGCTCCTTGCGGGATGCGCGCGGGAGGCCCCCGATATCCACGAGGTGCGGCTTGCCGCCGAGCGCTACGTGGACGCGCTCGCGCACAAGGACCTCGAGCAGATTCGCGCCCGCTCCACCTGCGTGGTCGCGTACCAGTGGCTCAAGGGCGGCAACGTCCTCCAGATCGGCGCCGCGCACCGGGTTACCATCGGCACGCTGGACTCGCTCGTCCGCGCGGCCGGCGAGACCCATCGAAGCGCGGACTCCGCCTGGGTCGTGGCGCCCGATTCGATCCGCGATCGGTTCTCCCGGCAGGCGCTCGTCGTGGGGAAGCTCCACTTCGTCTACCGGAGCGCGCTCCGCGCGGCCGCGCTCTCCCGTCCCGACTCGCTCCTCGGCTCCGACGCGGTCCTCGAGACCCGAACCGTGCGCATGCGCGTCCGCTACAGCGGGGAGGCCGTCGGCCCTCGGCCCGTCGACCAGGACGTGCTCTTGCGCCTGATCCGCGCCCCGTCCGGCCGGTGGATCGCCTTCTCGTTCTACAGCAAGGAGGACGACCCGCGGCCGGAGAGGGTTTGACCACCGGCGGTTCCGGGTGCTAGCCTACCGGTCGTGTCGCCCGACCTCTGCCCATTGCCGACGGCTCGGCAGTGGGCCGTCGTGTTTTTGAGGACCAAATGGTCATCACACTGCGGCCCGATGCGACCCCCGAGCAGCGCCGCGGAGTCGAATCGCGCCTGCGCGAGCTCGGATTCCAGATCGTGCTCTCCCCCAACGGCTCGGCCGTGACCATGGCCGCGGTCGGGGAGGGGAGCATGCCGTCGCTCGACGATGTGCGTGCCATGCCCGGCGTCGCGACCGCCATCCGCATTCCTGAGCCATTCAAGCTCGCCAGCCGCACCTTCCGTCAGGAATCGACCGTCATCCGGATCGGCAACGTCGCAATCGGAGGCAAGGACGTCGTGCTCATGGCCGGCCCCTGCACGATCGAGTCCGAGGAGCAGATGCTGAAGACCGCGGCCGCGGTGTACGCCGCGGGAGCACGCGTGCTGCGGGGCGGCGCCTTCAAGCCGCGCACGTCTCCGTACTCGTTCCAGGGGCTCGGCGAGGAGGGGCTCAAGCTCATGCGGCGCGTCGCGGACGCGCACGGGCTGCTCGTGATCTCCGAGATCATGGACAAGAGCCAGATCTCCCTCATGGACCGGTACGTCGACATCTTCCAGGTGGGCGCCCGGAACATGCAGAACTACCCGCTTCTCCGCGAGCTGGGGAAGGTCGAGCGCCCGGTCCTCGTGAAGCGCGGGCTCGCGGCCACCGTCGACGAGTGGCTCATGAGCGCCGAGTACGTGATCTCGGGAGGCAACGACCGCGTTCTCGTCTGCGAGCGAGGGGTGCGCGCCTACGAGACCTACACGCGCAACACGCTCGATCTGAATGCCGTCGCCGTGGCGAAGTCGCTCAGCCATCTCCCGGTGATCGTGGACCCGAGCCACGCGGCCGGCGTCCGCGACAAGGT
>JAEHDN010000189.1 GCA_016880395.1 Candidatus Eiseniibacteriota bacterium | reverse complement strand
CCCCACAGCACGCTGCGGTACAGAGCGCGCGACTCCGCGCGACGGCTCGATCGGTTCAGGGCCTCCTCGGCGAAGTTGAGGCTGTCCTCGGGCGGGCTCGACGATCGAGGCGGATCGACAGGCTCGAAATTCCACGTCTTCTTCAGCGGCATCCCAGCCGCCGGCGGCGCACCAGCCCCGGCCTTCTCCTTCATCGAATCGGCCGCTTCGCCCGGGGCAGCGGAGAGGGCCGGAGACCCCATCGTCAGATCCGCGAAGGAGACCTCTGGATCCGGAGTGGAGAGAACCGGCGTGATCGGCTCGAGCGTCAGCGGAGTCGCGGCTTCCGATACCGGGAAGACGGGCTCCAGGGGCGCAGGTGGCTCGAGGGGCGGAGGCGGCTCCGGGGGCGCCGGCGCGGCGAACGAAGGCGGCGCGAAGGCGGATCGTGGCGACGCGGGCTCTGGTGATGCCGGGGATGCGGGCGGCGCGGAGGGTAGCGCGGAGGGTGCCGTGCCCTCGATGGCCTGGAGGAGGTGGTGCTCCAGACGGCAGCCCTCGCAAGTCACGAGATGCGCGGTTGTTTCGGCCTTTTCTTCAGGCGTCAGGGTACCCGAAACGAGCCCCCCCAGCCTCGATTTGGCCGTCGCGCAGTCCACGAGCGTGCGTCTCCCAGGTCCCCGTATGGCGGCGGAACGCCGCGGTCACGGCGTAGGTTCCCGAACCGAGATATCGGTATGGAACGCGAGGTACTTGAGGGGCGATGCCGGTCCCCGGGGAGGGTCCGACCAGTCTAGTCGGGGAGGATGGCTCCCTCGACGGGGCAGGCCTCCAGGCAGGCGTTGCAGCTCACGCAGTCCTCGGCGACGATCAGGAACCAGGTCGTCCCTTTGCCATTCTCACCGTCTCCCTTCTTGATGCAGTCGACGGGGCAGACGTCCACGCAGGAGCTCTCCCCCTCGCAGACATCCTTCACGATCTCGTAGGCCATTCCCTTCCTCCGAGCCTTGCGGCTCCTTGCGAACCTCGGTCTGCTCCTAGTGCACCTGGAGCATGCGGTCGAGCGCGACGTGCGCCCAGCGCTTGGTCTCCTCGGGCACCCGGATGACGTTGACCGGATGACCGTCGACGATGCTGTCGAGCGCCCAGAGCAGGTTCTGGGGTGAGATGCGGTACATCGTAGCGCAGAGACAGAATTCCTTCGAGAGGATCACGATCTTCTTGTCCGGCATGGCGCGCGCGAGGCGCTGGACCAGGTGGTACTCGGTCCCGACCGCCCAGTGCGAGCCCGAGGGCGCCTCGCGAAGTGTGCGGATGATCGTCTCCGTCGAGCCCACGGCGTCCGCGACAGCAACGACCTCGTGCGGCACCTCCGGATGGACCAGGATCCTCATCTCCGGGTCCTCGGCACGGCGGTCGAGCACGTGGTGGAGGTGGAACTTGGTGTGGACCGAGCAGCAGCCCTTCCAGACGATGACCCTGGCGGCGCGAAGCTCCTCCTCCGTCGAACCGCCGAGGGGCCGCTTGGGATCCCACACCACGATCCGCTCCGGCGGGATGCCCATGGCGATCGCGGTGTTCCGTCCGAGATGCTCGTCCGGAAAGAAGAAGACCTGATCCCGCTGCGCGAACGCCCACTCGAAGATCGCGCGGCAGTTGGACGACGTGCAGACGGCTCCCCCGCGCTCCCCGCAGTACGCCTTGATCTCCGCGGTCGAGTTCATGTAGGTCACCGGCATGATGGACGTGAGCCCGAGCCGCTCCAGGGCCGCGCCCGCCTCGATCACGTCGTCGGTCGGGGCCATATCGGCCATCGAGCAGCCGGCGTTCATGTCCGGCAGGACGACCGACTGATGGGGCTGGCGCAGGATGTCCGCGCTCTCCGCCATGAAGTGGACTCCGCAGAAGACGATCCACCGCGCGTCCGTCCGCTCCGCCCCGAGCCGGGCGAGCTTGTAGGAGTCGCCCGTGATGTCGGCGTGCTCGATGACGTCGTCGCGCTGGTAGTGGTGCCCGAGCACGACGAGCGACTGGCCGAGGCGCGCCTTGGCCGCGCGAATGCGCGACGCGAGGGTCGCGTCGTCCAGCTCGAGGTAGGGCTCGGGGACGGTGAGGAGACGGGGACTCATGGCTGTCATTTTTGATGCACGCCGGGGCCCGGTCAAGGGAAAGAACCGAAGCTCGAAACCCGAATCGAACCCGCATCTCGCACGTCCAAATAGAGTTGGAGGACCGGTCCGGGTGGAGCGGTCTTGACCCGTCCGATTCGAAATGGGACCATGGCGGTTCCGGCGCGTGCCGGCCAACATACCCTCGAACCAGGACACGCTTTGTCAGCCACGGACAACCGATTCACGATCCACGTCGCGACCGTCAACGGCTCGGGAAGCCAGACGGCGAACACGACGCTCTTGCGCGCTCTCTTCCAGATGGGCATCCCCGTCTCCGGGAAGAACCTCTTCCCCTCGAACATCGCCGGACTGCCGACCTGGTTCACGATCCGGGCGAACGACCAGGGCTACGTCGCGCGGCACAAGCGCTACGACCTCCTCGTCGCCATGAACCCGGAGACCTCGGTCTCCGACATCGCGGCCATGGAGCCGGGGAGCGTGCTCGTGGTGGGCGACGGGCTCCCGATGCCCGCCGTCACCCCGGACCGCACGCTCTACAAGGTGCCGTTCACGAAGCTCATCGAGCCGCTGGTGGCCGACGCGAAGCTGCGGAAGCTGGTCGTGAACATGATCTACGTGGGCGTCGTGAGCTGGCTCCTGGGCATCGACCCGGACGAGGTGGACCGCGCGCTCACAGGCCAGCTCGGCCGGAAGCCGAAGGCGCTCGAGATGAACCGCGCCGCGGTCCACGTGGGATACAAGTACGCCGAGGACCACATGAAGCGGACGCCCTTCCAGGCCCGCCGCATGGACCGCACGTCCGGGAGGATCCTGATCGACGGCAATCATGCCGCCGCCCTCGGCGCGCTCTTCGGCGGGGTCACGTTCCTCTCCTGGTATCCGATCACGCCATCGTCGAGCCTGGCGGAGCAGCTCGAGGGTCTCCTCGCGCGCCACCGCCGCGATCGCGCGACCGGCAAGGCGACGTACGCCGTCATCCAAGCCGAGGACGAGATCTCGGCGATCGGCATGGTGCTCGGGGCGTCCTGGGCCGGCGCGCGCGCGATGACCGCGACCTCGGGACCTGGCCTCTCGCTCATGACCGAGTTCACGGGCTACGCGTACTACGCTGAGATTCCCGCGGTGATCTGGGACATCCAGCGGATCGGCCCCAGCACCGGACTTCCGACCCGCACCTCGCAGGCGGATCTGCTCTCCGTCGCGTTCCTCTCGCACGGCGACACGAAGCACGTGATGCTTTTCCCCGCGACGGTCCAGGACTGCTACGAGTACGGCATGCGCGCCTTCGACCTCGCCGAGCGGCTCCAGACGCCCATCTTCGTCATGTCCGATCTCGACATCGCGATGAACACGTGGATGTCCGAGCCTTTCCGCTACCCCGACGAGCCATGGGACCGCGGCAAGGTGCTGAGCGCCGAGGACCTCGCGCGCATCGGAACGTTCGAGCGCTACCGCGACGTGGACGGGGACGCGATACCCTATCGCACGGTCCCCGGCACGAACCACCCGCTCGCCGCCTACTTCACGCGCGGCTCCGGGCACGATGAGCAGGCGAGGTACACGGAGAGCGCGGAGGCGTATCCCCGCGTGATGGACCGCCTGGCGCGCAAGTTCGAGACGGCGAAGACGCTCGTGCCGGCCCCGCTCGTCGAGGCCGTGCCCGGCGCTGGGATCGGCCTCGTCGCGTACGGTTCGACGCACCACGCGATGGCCGAGACGCGGGATCGGCTCCGCGCGGACGGGCTCACCTCGTCCTATCTCCTCCTCCGCGCCTACCCGTTCCCGGAGGAGGTCGAGCGCTTCCTGCGGGGGCACGAGCGGGTCTACGTGGTCGAGCAGAACCGCGACGCGCAGATGGCCTCGCTCCTCCGGATGGAGTACCCGGAGCTGGCCGGACGCATCCGCTCGGTCCTTCACTATGACGGACTCCCGATCGACGCGGAGAGCGTTCTCTCCGGCATCCGGACGTCCGAGCGCGCGGAGGTGACCACCCGATGAGCACCACACCGAACCCCAACGTGAACCGGATCGGCCTGACCGCGGCCGACTACAAGGGCTCGAAGTCCACGCTCTGCCCCGGCTGCGGTCATGATGCCATCACGGGAAGCATCATCCAGGCCGCGTTCGAGCTCGGACTCGAGCAGTACCGGGTGGCCAAGCTCTCGGGCATCGGCTGCTCGAGCAAGACTCCGGCCTACTTCCTCGGTCGCTCGCACTCGTTCAATGCGGTGCATGGCCGGATGCCCTCGGTCGCGACCGGCGTCCACCTCGCGAATCGCAGCCTGGTCCTGATGGGCGTCTCCGGCGACGGCGACAGCGCCTCGATCGGGCTCGGTCAGTTCTGCCACCTCGTGCGGCGGAACGTGCCCGTCGTCTACATCATCGAGAACAACGGCGTGTACGGGCTCACGAAGGGGCAGTTCTCCGCCACCGCGGACGTGGGCACGCGCGCGAAGTCGGGCCAGGTGAACGAGATGATGCCGATCGACCTCTGCGAGATGGCGATCCAGCTCGGCTGCGGGTTCGTGGCGCGCTCGTTCTCGGGCGATCCGAAACAGCTCCGGCCGCTCCTCAAGGCGGCATTCTCCCACCGTGGCACCTCGGTTCTCGACGTGATCAGCCCCTGCGTGACCTTCAACAACCACGAGGGATCGACCAAGAGCTACACCAGCATGAAGGAGCACGACGCGCCGCTCCACGAGGTGACCTTCATCCCGCACTTCGAGAACATCGAGGTCGACTACGCTCCGGGCGAGACGCGCGAGGTGACAATGCACGACGGGTCGCGGATCGTGCTCAGGAAGCTGGAGGAGGACTACGATCCGACGGACCGCATGCGCGCGATCGCGGTGATCGAGCGGGGGCGCGTGGAGAACCGTCTGGCGACGGGGCTCCTCTACCAGTCGGCCGGCAAGATGTCCCTCGACCAGGATCTCGAGCTCATCGACGAGCCGCTCTCGTCGCTCCCGCTCGAGCGCGTCCGCCCGCCCCGCGAGGTGCTGGAGAAGATCATGGCAGGCTTGATGACGGGCGGAGGGTAACCTCTACTCGTCCCCGGCGTCGTCCTCGCCGCGGGTGTTCCGGTAGTAGACCTTGAACTTCTTCCGAAGCCGGTTCCGGCGCTGACGGTCGCGCCATTCGCGGATCGGATTGCGCCACCGGAACGAGGCGCCTGGCCCCGAGCCCGCCCTCCCTCCCATCGACCGCCGCATGTAGAGCCAGCCGAAGAGCAGTCCTCCGAGGTGCGCCACGTTCGCGACGCCGCCGCCGGTCGAGGTGAGCGTGGCCCAGAAGGCGAGCGCGCCCAGGATCAGGACGAAGTACTTCGCCTTGATCGGAATGACGAAATAGAGGAGCAGCGTGCGGTCCGGGAAGAGTATGCCGTAGGCGGCCAGGATCCCGTAGATGGCGCCGGAGGCGCCGATGATCGGGATCGTGCTGTTCGGCGTGACGAGCACCGAGCAGAGCGCGGCACCCACTCCGGTGATGAAGTAGAACCGCACGAACCGCTGCGTTCCCCAGAGCCACTCGAGCTCGCTCCCGAACATCCAGAGCCCGAGCATGTTGAAGAGGATGTGGAGGAAGCCGCCGTGCAGGAAGAGGTACGTCCCCATCTGCCACAGGAAGAGGTGGTGGACCACATCGTACGGCACGAGTCCGAAGATCCGCTCGAGCCTCACCTGCGCGAGGAAGCCGGCCAGGAGCTGGAAGAGGTAGACCCCGATCGTGACGAAGACGAGCGTCCGCACGCCCGGGGCGAGGGGTCCGCCGAAGACGATGGGACGGGGCTCCCGCCAGCTCACGCGCGCTTCCCCGGCGCGGCCCCGACCTTGGGACCCAGATAGAGGCGGCGCTCCTCCGCGGTGTCGTCGAACGCCTGGCGGATGCGGGAATCCAGCTCGACCCTGAGCTCCACCTTCCGGCGCTCCATGGCGCGCGCCGCGGTGTCGAGCATGGCGTCGATGCGGTGCTCGGTGAGCGAGGACGGCGAACCCCAGACGAACGCCGGGACGTACGCGGGCCAGAGTTCCGTCCCGTAGAGGTTGCAGCCGACCCCGAGCACGCACCCGGTCGGCAGCGACGTGCTGATGCCGGTCTTCGTGAAGTCGCCGATGACCGCGCCGAGGAGCATCTGCCCGGAGCCCTCGCCGCTCCCGTCCGCGTACGCGCGGGCCGACCGGTAGAAGCGGACCTCGCCGTAGTTGTTCTTGAGGTCGCTGTTGTTGGTGTTGGCTCCCAGGTTCACCCATTCCCCCACGAACGAGTGCCCCAGGAACCCGTCGTGTTGCTTGTTCGAATACCCTTGGAAGACGGACGCTTCGACCTCGCCCCCCACCTTGCAGACCGGGCCGATCGACGTGCCACCGCGGATCTTCGCGCCCGATCGGATGAGCGATCCCTCGCCGACGACCGCGGGTCCCTCGATGTAGGCGAGCGGCTCGACCTTGGCGTTCTCCTGGATCAGGATCGGACCGCCCTCGGCGTTCAGCACGGCCCCGGCCTGGACGCGCGCCCCTCGCGCGACGTGGACCGCCTCGGGCTGCGTGACGTGCACGCCCGGCTCGATCGTTCCTCGGACCGTCCCGGCCTGGAAGGCGTGGCGGAAGTCCTGGACGATCTGCCTGGGGCTCCACCGGATCAGGTCGGCGGCCGAGCGCGCGAGGAACGCGTTCACCTCGGCCGGGTAGCGAAGGTCCTCGAACGCCCGTTCCGGGTTGCCCTCACGCAGGTACCGCGCCGCGTGCGCGACGCGATCGCCTCGGACTTTGGCGGCGAAGAGCGTTCCCTCGGCCATGTACGACGCCTCGCTTGGCGAGGCCGCGAGGAAGTGGAGGATCTCGTCGTCGGTCATGCAGAGCCGCGCGTTGACGAACAGCGTTTCCTCTGCCGGCGGCGCGCCAACGTGGGCGGTCGGATACAGGAGCCGCGTGACCTCTTCCAGGTCGGGCCGGACGTGGAGGACGAGCGGGCATTCCGGGAAGGCGCGGACGAGCTTGTCGATGAGGGAGAACGCGCCGCAGCGGAGCGCGAACGCGGGCCGGAGGAGCGTGTGCGGCCCGAAGGTCGCGACTGCGGGATCCTCGAACAGGCAGAGATTCACCATCAAAAGGTAGGGATGATCCGCGGTCGCGTCAAGTCATGGCGCCGCGCACGTAGGAAGCCCCCGCGCGGACTGGGGCGATGGATCAGGCCGGGAAGCCCATTCGCGCGAGGACGGCCTGAAAGCGAGGGTCGGCGCGGATCGGATCCATGGCGGGATCGACCTTGAGGAAGAAGAGCTCGTCAGATCGGGCGTCCAGAGCCTTGTTCAGCCACGAGAGCGCCGCGTCGCGATCGCCGACGCCGAGATGGGCGAGGATGAGAACGTACGGCTGCACGTAGGAGCCCTTCCATTCCCGCAGCATGCTCAACTCTCGTCGAGCCGCTTCCCGGTCCCCCGCGACACCGTAGGCATAGCCGAGCCAGCCACGGAAGAAGGCGACCTTGGGCTCCAAGGCGCAGCAGAGCTTGAACTCTTCGATCGCCTGGCGGGTATCGCCGCGGAACAGCAGGCCCTGCGCCAGGACGGCCCTGCAGCCCACGGAGGTGGAATCGGTCTGGAGGAGATCGCTCGCGGCCTGTACCGCTCGATCGAACTGCCGGCCCTCGAAGATCGGCCAGAGCGACATCTGCGCGATGACCCCCGAGAGGGGGTCGATGGCCCGCGCACGCGCGAACGCACGCTCGGACTCCTGGAACCGACCCAGGCTGGTCAGGAGAGCGCCGTAGGTCTGATAGCCGGTGGCGTCCCCGGGGCTGATCTCGATCGCCCGAAGGCAGGCCCGTTCCGCTCCGTTCCAGTTCCAATCATGAAAGGACAGGATGTAGCCGAGGCTGGCATAGGCCGAGGCGAGCTGAGGATCGAGCTCGATGGCGCGCTGGATGGCCGCCCGCGCGCGCGCCATCGCTTCGCTCGACGGAAGGATATTGCCCGAGAGTTCGAAATAGACACGGCCCAGACCGACGTAGGCTGGCGCGTAGGTTGGATCGATCTGGATCGCCTTCTCGAACTCCCGCCGCGCGAGTCCGAAGTTCTCGGCTGACCACTGATTGGCATAGTACCGGCCCTTCAGGCACGCGTGGAGCGCCTCGGGGTCGACGGCTCGTTCCTGGACGGCCAGCCGGGTCTCTTCTTTCGGAGTGAGGCGCACCTGGATCTTGTCCACGATGGCGCGCGCCAGCTCCCCCTGCAGCGCCAGGACATCGCTCAAGGTCCTCTGATAGCTCTCCGCCCAGAGGGAACGCTCCCCGAAGGGGTCGATCAACGTGGCCGAAACGCGCACCCGATCTCCGAAACGCACGGCCGAACCCTCGAGGATGAGGTTCACGCTCAGCTCCTTCGCGATCTGGCGAAGGGGTTTCTTGTGCCCCTTGTACGCCATGACGGATGATCGTGAGATCACGCGCAGGGCTCTCACCTGTGCCAGCCGTGTGATCAGCTCGTCCGTCATCCCGTCGGCGAAATACTCCTGGCCTGGATCGCCGGACAGGTTGGCCAAGGGAAGCACCGCAAGCGAGCGTTCACCTCTCGAGGCGCCGCCCCCTAACCGCGTTCGCAGACCACCGGCGTCCAGCGCGAAGGCCACGAGTGCCAGAGTCACGATCGACACCAGGGCCGTCGCGACCGCGCGGACGCGCGGCACCCGGATCTGGCCCGAACGCCCTACCTGCCGGGCCCTGGAGGCCCCCCGCCTCAGGTCCTCCGACAGGTCCCGGGCTGTCTGATAGCGCCGCTCCGGATCCTTCTCCAGGCAACGGAGGATGATCTCCTCGAGGTCCCGGGAGAACCCGGGCCGGATCTCTCGGATCTTCGCCGGAGTCTCCCCGAGAATGGCTGCGATCGCGGCGGGCTGGCTCTCCTGTGGGAATGCCCGCCGACCGCAGGCCATCTCGTAGAGGACGGCGCCCACCGCGTGGATGTCGCTTCGAGCGTCGGGAGGAAGCCCGCGGATCTGCTCCGGAGCCATATATGGAACCGTCCCCGAGACACCGGACACGGTCTCTGTCAGCGAATCGTCGGTGGTCGGCTGGAGCGCCTTGGCCAGTCCGAAGTCCAGGATCTTCACCTGGCCCTCGAACGTGACCTTCACATTCGCAGGCGTCAGATCGCGGTGGACGATGCCTTTCTCGT
>JAEHDN010000188.1 GCA_016880395.1 Candidatus Eiseniibacteriota bacterium | reverse complement strand
TCCGTGCCGAGCGCGAGCGCCTGGAAGCGCTTCGTCTGCCAGTCGAGCATCGCGTCGGTCATTCCCTTGAAGGTTTTCCCCAGCATGACGAACCCTCCGGTCTCCGGATCGCGCGCGCCGAGATGCAGGTTGCTGAGCCAGCCCTTGCGGCGGCCATGACCCCACTCCGCGGCAAGCACGACCAGATCGAGCGTGTGCGCCGGCTTCAGCTTGAGCCATCCCGCCCCGCGCCGTCCCGCCTCGTAGCGGCTCGCCGGGTCCTTCATCATCAACCCTTCGTGCCCCCGGCGCAGCGCCTCTTCGAAGAACGCGTCCGCCTCGCCCGGGTCCGAGGTGATCCGCTGGGGCACGGCGAGCGCCGCGGCGGCCCCGCGGAGGGCGCGAAACCGGGCCGCCGCGGGCTCGTCGTGGAGATCCTGCCCGTCCACCCGAAGCAGGTCGAAGAAGAAGGGGGTGAGCGGGAGGTCGCGCCGCGAGCGCTCCACGTCGCGCCGCGTTCCGAACCGGCCCATCGTGACCTGGAACGGATGCGGCGTCCCGTCCTCCCGGAGCGCGAGCGCCTCGCCGTCCAGGATCAGCTCCCGCACGGGAAGCGCGCGAACCGCCTCGACCAGATCCGGCACCGACCCCGTCACGTCGTGGAGCCGGCGCGAGTAGATCCGAACGTCATCGCCCGCCTTGTGCGCCTGGATGCGCGCGCCATCCAGCTTGAACTCGAGCGCGGCCTCGCCCAGCGACGCGAGCGCCTCGCCGAGATCGTCGGCGGGCTGCGCGAGCATCGGCGAGAGCGGCCGAAAGAGGCCGACGCGAAAGGCCGCGAGCCCTGCCGGCCCCTCCGTGAGCGCACCGACCGCGACCGGATCGAGGCTGCCGGCCACCATGGCCGCGCGGCGGATGGACTCCGTCGGAACACCCGACGCCGCCGCGACCGCCTCCTCCATCAGCCCTCCGAGGGCCCCCTGCCTGAGCTCGCCGGCGAGGAGCCGGAGGAGGAAGGAGGCCTCCGCCGATGTGGCGCGCGCGAGGAGAGAGCCGAGCGCCTCCCGGCGCGAGGTGGAGGACCCGGGACCCGAGAGCCCCGCGATCCTCGTGAGTGCGACGTCCACATCAGCGAGCGTGAGGCTCGGCTCCGCCGCGGGCGGAACGGAGGCGGCCTCCGCGAGCAGGGCTCCGCCGATGCCGACGCGGCCCTGGGGCAGCCGGCCCGAGAGATACGCCACGCCGATCGCGGTCTCGTCCGGGTCGATCCGGCGCAGGCACTCGGCCAGGGCGGCGATCTTCTCGGTGCGGCTGGAGGACGCGGCGACCCGCTCGGAGGTGGCGACGAGATCGGCGAGCTTCACCCTGGGGCCAGCAATCGCGGGCCTGCCGCGGTGAGCGCGATCGCGCGGCGGCTCAGGCTCGCTTCGCCGTCTCCAGTGCCGTGAGGAGGGCGTCGAGATGGGCCATGTCGACCGGTTTCACGATGTGGTGGGAGAAGCCGGCCTCGGCCGATCGGGTGAGATACTGCGCCTGCCCGTATCCAGAGATCGCGATGATGGCGCTCCGCTCGAGCCCCGCATGGCCGCGGAGCCGGCTCGCCACCTCGTAGCCGTCGAGGTCCGGAAGCCCGAGGTCGAGCAGGATCACGTCCGGCAGGTTGCGCACCGCCTCCTCGACCGCCGTGCGGCCGTCATGCGCGAGGTGGACCGCGTGTCCCCGCTGGCGGAGCGCCTCGGCGAGGAGCGTCGCGGCATCGACGTTGTCGTCCACGATCAGCGCGCGGTGGCGGCGGGCCGCGGGAATCGCCTCGGACGGGAACTCCCCGGCGCGCGGCTCGGGGTGCGCGTCGCCGATTGGAAGGCGGATCTCGAACTCGCTTCCCCGCCCCGGCCCTGCGCTCGACGCCCGCACGCCCCCGCCGTGGAGCTCGACCAGGGTGCGAACCAGCGTGAGTCCGATGCCGAGCCCGCCGGACGCGTGGCCCCCCTGCTGGAAGAGGTCGAACAGCCGCGGAAGCAGGTCCGGCGCGATGCCGACGCCGTTGTCGCGGACGCGCACGGTGACCCCCACTCCGTCCCCTTCCCCCTCCACGTCGACGCGGCCCCCCTCGGGCGTGTACTTGGCGGCGTTGTTGAGCAGGTTCGCGAGGATCTGCTCCACGCGGAGCGGATCGGCATGGAGCCGCAGGCCGGGAGGGATCGACACGCCGAGCGAGATGCCCCGGCTCTGGATGAGGGGACGGGTCGTCTCGACCGCCCGCGCGACGACGGTGGCGAGGTCGATCGACTGCTTCTGCAGCTCGATCTTGCCGCGCGTGATCCGGGACACGTCGAGCAGGTCGTCCACGAGGCGGGCCAGGTTCCGCACCTGCCGCTCCATGATCTCCCGCCACCGCACGATCGAGTCGGCATCCGCATTGGGAGAGCGCATCAGCTCGAGGCAGGTGAGGAGCGGCGTCATGGGATTGCGGAGCTCGTGCGCGAGCACCGCGAGGAATTCCTCCTTGCGGCGATCCGACTCCTGCACCTCGCCGTAGAGTCGCGCGTTGTCGAGCGCGGTGGCTCCTCGGCGCGAGAGGTCGTCGGCCAGCGCGAGGTCCCGGTCCATGTAGATCCGCCGGGCCGACACCAGCGTCATGCGCCCGAGCACGCGACCGCGTGCCCGCAGCGGCACCACGATGGCCGAGGCGGCGCCGATACGTCCGAGGAGCTCCGCGGCGCCCGCGTCCCCCTGGGCCAGCTCGGCAAGCAGCTCCGCGGCGCCGAACAGACGCCGCGGGCGAAGGCTCGCCATGTCCTGCACGGGGCCCGCCGGGGACGCGACCGCGGCGCGCACCGCGACGAGCTGCTCCAGGGCCTCGGTCTTCTTGAGATCGACGTGGATGCTCGCGGCGGGACGGTGCATCCCGTCCGCGCCGACGGTCTCGACCACCACCCAGTCGGCGAGGTACGGCACGGTGAGCCCGGCGAGGTTCTCCACCGTCGCCTGGTAGTCGAGCGAGCGGTCGAGGGCGGCGCTCGCGGCGGCGAGGAACTGGAGCGCCTCCTCCATCCGCTTCCGCTGGCTGATGTCCCGCTTGATACCGACGAAGCAGACCGGCGTGCCCGCGGCATCCCGCACGGTGAAGGCCGAGAGCTCGATGTCGAGCTGGACCCCGGACTTGGTGGTGCTGATGACGTCCTTGCGATACACGCCCTGGGAATCCAGGGCTGCCACGACCTCCTGGTACCGGTCGGGCCCCAGGTGGAGCGCCGGTGTACGGCCTCGGATCTCCGCGTCGACGTATCCGATCAGGTCCCGATGGGCGTCGTTTCGTTCCAGGTAACGTCCGTCGGTTCCGATGATCGCGATCGCGTCGCTCGAGTGGGCGAAGATCTCACGATAGAGCGCGAGCTTCTCCTCGCCGCGCATCCGCTCCACGGCGAAGGCGATCAGTCCCGCGATGGTGCGGGCAAGCTCCAGCTCGCCCTCGTCGAGCACGTGCTCGCGGTCGAAGTAGACCATGAACTTCCCGATGAGCTTGCCACGCGACACGAGGGGGATGAACGCCAGGGCCCGGATGCGCTCCGCCTCGAAGAGGGCCCGGTACGGCGCCAGGGACTCGTCGGCGGCGACATCGGGCACGCCGACCGGCCGCGGATCGATGACGTCGCTGGACCAGGGAGAATGCCTCTCGACGGTCTCCCGGTAGCGGTCCGAGAGCCCGTGCCATGCCTTGAAGCGCACGACTCCGTCCTCGTCGTTGAGGAGGATCGAGGCGCGGTCCGTATCCAGGGCGCGTTCAAGTCCGTGGAGCGCGGCATCGAAGATCTCCTCGATGGCGCTCGCTCGGCTGACTGCGTCGGTGAGCTGATAGACGGTGCGAAGGCGCTCGATCTGTCTGACCGCCGGAGGGCGGTCGAGCTGGAGGTTGGGCCTTTCGGCGTGTTCGACGGCTGTCTTGGGGTTCACCTGATTCCTCGTTGGTGCGTGCGTCGTCCCTTCAACGGTCCCCCAGATTTCCAGCGCGTGTCAAGGAAATCGATCCCATCGCCAGTATCCGGAACAAAATTACAAAGACACGGCCACCGCACCAGCCTTCCCCGCCTAAATCGCACGCGCGCAACGATCGCTTATCGATCACCATCCGGCACGCGCATTGCTCAACGGACATCGCGGAAACACAACGCGGTTTGCAGCAGCATGATGCGTGGAGGGGAACATGGGTGACATGTCGTTGTTCCTGCGTGGTCTGGTCGCTGGGGCCGGTCTCATGTACGTGATCCGTCCTGATGCTCGAGGTCGCGATCGCAGGGAGCGAATCGCCAGGATTCCCGGCTTCCCACTCGCTGCAGGCGTGGCGGGAATGGCCGCGATCGTCATCGGCGCGAGCGCGGCGGCGCGGGCGTACCGGCTCCGCTATCCATCCGCACCCAACTACGCGTTCCTGTGTTGATCCATACCCGTGTTGGTCCCTACCGGTGTTGATCCAAAGTCCGCCAGGCTGATCGTCACGATCGTCGATCGTCGCGACGACTCACGCCTGGGCGCCGAGAACCTCGCTCGGCTCGGCGAGTGCGGCGCGGTAGGCATCCATGTAGCCGGCCGCCATTCGCTCGGGCGTGTACGCCTTGGCGCGCTCCTTGGCCCTGCGCGCGTAATCGCGACGCGCCTGCCGATCGTCGATGAGCCAGCGGAGCGTCTGCGTCAGCGCTTGATCGTCGCGCGGCGGAACGTAGCAGGCGGCCTCGCCCCAGATCTCGCGCAGGCTCGGAATGTCTCCGAGCACGAGCGCACAGCCCGACAGCGCCGCCTCGAGCGGGGAGAATCCGAACGGCTCGTAGAGCGCGGGCAGCGCGAACACGGCAGCTCCAGCGTAGGCGCGCGAAAGCGCAGCCGGTCCCAGGTGACCCAGCGCGCGTGCGTTCTTGAGACGGGTCGTGCTCCCGTCGGGGTGTCGCGTTTCGCCCGCCACCACGATGGGCCATGAGACGCGCGCCGCGACCCGATCGACGGCGGCGATGTTCTTAGCCGGATCCCAGAGGCGCCCGACCGTGAGGATGCGATGACGCTTGGGCACGACCGGAGGAGGCGCGATCGAGCGCCCGTGGGGAATCACGCGGAGGGGGAGGCGCCCGGCGTAGTGATGCGTGAGCGAGTCTCCCATCGCCCTGCTCGGAGCAGCCACGACGTGCGCTGCGCGAAGGCCGCGACTCATCTCTTCGGCGTAGCGGTTCCACTCCTGGGGCGGCGCCGAGCCGTGAACCGCAGTCCACCAGGACAGCACACACGAATGGCCCGTCACCACGACGGGAGCGCGCCAGGGCAGCGCCCCATGGACGTAGCCGTTCAGGTGGACCACGTCGGGAACGACCCTTCGCTCGAGATCGAGGAGCCACTCTCCGGCCTGATCCATCGAGAGCCAGCTGTCCTCCAACCACTCGGGGCGGTAGCGCCCTTCATGGACGCGGAGGCGGGGGATCTCCCCGGCCTCGGCCCGCTGCTCGGGCGTGAGCGGATCCCCCATCGCAGCGAGATCGACGTGGGACCCGGACCGGCTCAGGGCTGATGCCATCTCCATGGCGAAGGTCCAAACCCCTCCGGCCGTGTCGGTGGTCATCAGCGCGCGCAGCTTCACCTGGTCCCCCCGAGATCTTCGATCATCCCTGCCCTTCGGATCGGTTCCACCATCCCCCTTGACGGCCTCGATACACCCGGCCATGAAGCAAGGACGGGGCCACCGGGTAGTTCACCCGATAGGAGCCCTACCTACCTCGTTATGTGGGTCGAAGCTGGAGGGTGGCGGGGGCCTGGTAGTGGAAGATCGTTCCCAACATTTGCAATTCATGCTGGACGTGCCCGGCGCCTCGTCCTGACGACGCGCCGGTCGGTAAGGGCGGCGATCAGGACCGCGCGGAGGGACC
>JAEHDN010000187.1 GCA_016880395.1 Candidatus Eiseniibacteriota bacterium | reverse complement strand
GACTTCGTGTTCGCCCCCTACGTCACCGTCCACGGATCGCTCGTCGACGTGTACGGGATCGGCCTCCTCTTCACCGGCCGCAGCGGGATCGGCAAGAGCGAGACGGCGCTCGACCTGGTGGAGCGGGGGCACCGCCTCGTCGCGGACGACGTGGTGCGGATCACCCGGCGCCACGGAGACATCCTGATCGGCGCCTGCAACGAGGTGCTGAAGCACACGATGGAGGTCCGGGGGCTCGGGATCATCGACGTCCAGGCGATCTTCGGGATCCGGTCCATCCGCGGGCAGAAGCGGGTCGAGGTCGAGGTGCATCTCACGGAATGGAACGACGCGCGCGACTTCGAACGGGTCGGTCTCGAGGACCAGATGGTGAGCTACCTCGACGTCCAGATTCCGCTCATCACGATCCCGATCTTCCCGGGCAAGAACATCACGGTCATCGCGGAAGTGGTCGCGCTGAACCATCTGGTGAAGGTCTACGGCTACCATCCCGCGCGCGCGCTCAACGACCGTCTCATGGAGAGCATGCGCATGAAGCTCCTGGAAAGCCCGCTCGTGCGGGACGACGTCGAGTAGGGAATCGCGATGGCCACGTCGCGCCCGTTCGCCCTGCTCGTGACCCACGGCGTGCTGGGGGAGGAGCTGGTGCGTACCGTCGCCTCCATCCTGGGCCCCCAGACCGACACGATCACGGTGAGCAACAGCGGCCTCTCCTCGGACGCCCTGATCGCCGCGATCGAGCTCAAGCTCGCCGACATACCGGACACCGCGCCTGTCGTCCTCTTCACCGACCTCGCCGCGGGGAGCTGCGGCATCGCCTCGCGGCGCATCACGCCGGAGGGGCGCCCGTTCCGGCGGATCACCGGAGTCAACCTGCCCATGCTGCTCGAGTTCTTCCACTATCGAGACACGCTCTCCCTGGACGAGCTTTTGCCGCGCATGGAAGCCAAGGGAAAAGCGGGAATCCTCGTCCTGTAGCGGTGCCTCTCCTCCTCGCGCGCGTCGACGACCGCCTGATCCACGGCCAGGTGGCGTACGGATGGGGCCGCGCGCTCAAACCGACGCTCTACCTGGTGGTCTCCGACGCCATTCGCGCCGACCCGGTCCGATCGGATGTGTGCCTTTTCGGCGTGCCCGAGGGGGCGCGAGGTAGGGTCGTGTCGGTCGCCGAGGCGCTCGAGCCGTCGGTGCTGTCCGAGATCGAGGCGGAGCGCACGCTGCTCATCGTTCCCGGCACCGACGAGCCGGTCCGCCTGCTCGAGGGAGGCTTTCCGCTCGCCGAGCTGAACGTGGGCGGGCTCCATCACGCTCCGGGCAAGCTCGAGGTCCTGCCGTACGTGTTCCTCGATGCCCTGGACCGCGACCGGCTCCGCGCCGTCGCCGCGCGAGGAGTGCGCGTGATCGCGCGCGACCTGCCCTCGAATCCATCCCATCCGATCGAGCGCTGGATCGGAGAAGGCGGGCCGTCCGCCTCCGCGGGCGCGCGAGAGCCTTGACCTTGCTTCCCGAGATGATCCGCGTGGCCGTGCTCGGCGGAGCACTCGCGCTCGACCGCACCGCCGGATGGAACTTCATGCTGAGCCAGCCGCTCGTCGGCGCCTGCATGGCCGGCGCCCTCGTGAACCCGGGACCGGAATGGGAGCTCTGGGCGCTGCGCGTGCCGATCGGAGTGGGCGCTCTGCTCCAGCTCCTGCTCACGGACGCGTCCCTTCCCGCCGCCCAGCGCAAGCACGACACGGCCACCGCAGGGGTGATCGGGAGCACCGTGGCCCTCCTCGGCATGGTTCGCCTCCACGGCGTGATCCCGACCGCGCTCGGAGGGGCGCTCTGGGTCCTCGTGGGCGTGACCGCCGGACTCCTCGCGGCCGTCGTGGGAGGCGCGGTGATGGACTATCACCGCGCGCGCAGCCGGGACGACGTGGCGCGCGCGGACCTGCTCGCGGAGCGGGGCGCCGCGGGGTCGTTGGAGCTCCTCTACTGGACTGGAATCGGCCGAGTCTTCCTGATCGGAGCGTTCTGGGCGTGGGCCGGATCGCTGACCGGCTTGAGCCTCGCGATCGCGTTCCTGCCGCGTGCGGCGTCGTATCTCACGGGCCGGCGGATCGGGTTCCTCTTCGCGACGATGCTCGGCGCGGCGCTCGCGGCGGGCTATCACGCGCACGTGCGCGGACGCCGGAGCGCGGGACGCTGGATGGCGCTCGGCGCGGCGGTCGTGCTCGTGGTTCTCGGTGTAGCCCGGAAGGCGGCCCCATGAGCGACGCCAGGGTCCGGCCGGAGGATCTGGCGCGCACGACCACGCGCGCGCTCCACATCCAAGTGCTCCTCACGCCCGAGCGCATGCAGGGTCCAGGCTTCGCCTTTGCACTCCTGCCGGTGCTCCAGCGTCTCTATCCCGATCGCGAGGAGCTGGGACGCGCGCTCCGCCGGCATCTCGCCTACTTCGCGACGCACCCCGTGCTCGCGGGGTACGTGCTGGGCGCCGCCGCGCGATGGGAGGAGCGCCGCGCGGCGGGAGAGCCCGTGACGGACGAGGCGATCGACACCTGGAAGCGCACGCTCGCGAGCCCGCTCGCCGCGGTGGGGGATCCCTTCTTCTGGGCCACGCTCCGCCCGCTCGCCGGGCTCGTCGGCGTGCTCGCGGTCGGGCTGATTCCGGCTCCGGACGTGCTCGGCCCCGACTGGCGCGTGCTGCTCTGCCCCCTTCTCACTCTTTTGACGTACAATGCGTTCGCGCTGCCGTTCCGCGTCGTAGGGACCCACGTCGGCTATGCCGAAGCCGAGCGTCTCGCGGTGCTCCTGGGATCGATCCGCCTGCGGGAGTGGAGCCACGCGCTCGGATGCGTGGGCGCGCTCGGATATGGGGCGCTGCTCGCGCTCGTCGTGCGCTTCCTCGACTTCGGCTCGATCGGATGGGGCTTGGGTGCGGAGGCGCGCGTGGTGGCCGCGGCGCCGCTCGCGCTGGGCGCGGCCATCGGCTGGGTGGGGCTTCGGCGCTGGCCGGGGCGCGTCGTCGAGGTGGCCCTCGCGGCTCTGGTCGCCGCAACGGCGCTGGGGTGGCTGGTCTAGGAGCGCGATGGTCGAGCAAACCGTGACGATCCAGAACCGGCTCGGGCTCCACGCGCGCGCGTGCTCGGTCTTCGTGAAGGCGGCAGCCCGGTTCGCGTCGCACATCGTGGTGGCGCGGGACGGTCTCGAAGTGAACGGCAAGAGCATCCTCGGCGTCATGATGCTCGCCGCGGAGCGGGGAGCGGAGATCGTGCTCCGCGCCGAGGGCTCGGACGAGGTCGCGGCCCTGGAGGCCCTGGTGAAGGTCGTGAACGACAAGTTCGGCGAGGAATGATGACCACGCTCTCCGGCATCGCCGCCTCTCCAGGCATCGGCATCGGCCCCGTGCACGTCCTCGACCCCGAGGAGATCGAGGTTCAGGACGAACCGATCCCACCCGGCGAGGTTCCCGCCGAGCAGGAGCGGTTCCGTGCGGCGATCGAGGCGAGCCGGCGCGAGGTGGCGGAGGTGCGCCACAAGATCGCGCTCGAGACGGGGGAGGAGCATGCGAGGCTGCTCGATCCGCAGCTCGCGATCCTCGAAGACCCCGAGGCCACACCGCAGACCCTCGCCATGATCGAGCGGGACCGTCGATCCGCGGGCTGGTGCTACCGGAAGATCCTCGGGGTGGTCGCGGCCCACCTGGAGGAATCGGATGACGAGTACTACCGCGACCGGGCGCTCGACATCCGGGACGTCAAACGCCGCGTGCTCGGGCATCTGGGCGGGATCCGCTCGCACACCCTGAGCGACCTCCGGGTGCCCTCGCTCGTCGTGGCCTCCGACATCGCGCCGAGCGAGATGGCGCTCGCCTCACGCGAGAAGATTCTCGGCTTCGCCATCGATCTCGGCGGCCGCACGTCCCACACGGCGATCATGGCCCGCGCCCGCGGCATCCCCACGGTCGTTGGATTGAAGCAGGCCATGGACGCCGCACGCGAGGGGGCCACCGCGCTCGTCGACGGAACGCGCGGGGTCGCGATCTTCGACCCGGAGCCCGAGGTGCTCGAGGAGCACCGGTTGAAGCAGCGCCGCTACCGGGAGCTGGCCTCGAACCACGCGGCGCTCAAGGATCGTGAGTGCGTCACGCAGGACGGCGTGGACGTGCACCTCGGGGCGAACCTCGAGGTGCCCGAGGAGCTGCCGTCCGTCATCGAGAATGGCGCCGAGGCGATCGGCCTCTACCGGACCGAGTTCTTCTACATGTCCCGCTCCACGCTCCCCACCGAGGACGCGCAGTACCAGGCGTACCGGACGGTCGTGGAGGCGATGGCGCCGCGGCCGGTCACGATCCGCACGCTCGACGTGGGCGGGGACAAGTTCGCCTCCTATCTCGGAACGCCGATCGAGCGGAACCCGTTCCTTGGCATGCGCGGGCTGCGCTTCTCCCTCCAGCGCGAGGACATCTTCCGCACGCAGCTCCGCGCCATCCTGCGTGCGACCGTCCATGGCACGGTGCGGGTCATGTTCCCGATGGTGATCGGGCTCGAGGACTTCCGCCGCGCGCGACAGATCATGCTCGAGGTGCGGGCCGACCTCGAGCGCGAGGAGACGCCGATGGCGTCGCACGTGCCGCTCGGCGTGATGGTGGAGACGCCGGCGTCGGTCTTCGCGATCGATCTCCTCGCGCGCGAGTCGGACTTCGTGAGCATCGGAACCAACGACCTGATCCAGTACACGCTGGCCGTGGACCGCGGCAACGAGGAGACGGCCCCGCTCTACGAGCCGCTCCACCCGGCGGTGCTCCGCGCGCTCCGGACCGTGGTCGAGGCGGGCCGCCGCGCCGGGATCCCCGTCGGGATCTGCGGCGAGATGGCGGGGGAGCCGCTCTATGCCGTGCTCCTCCTCGGACTCGGCCTCACCGAGTTCAGCGTGAGCCCCTTCCTGGTGCCGGAGATCAAGACCATCCTGAACGCGTCCGCCCGCTGCGACGCCGCGGAGTTCGCGGAGCGTTGTCTGGCCCTCGACACTCCCGCCGAGGTGCGCGCGGCCGTGACCGAGGAGATGTCGGCCCGGTACAGCAGCTACTTCATAGCGTGAGCGTCGAGCGGATCCTCGATTCCGCGGAGGACATGGCGCGGATCGATCGCGAGGGGATGGGGGACCGGATCGACGGGTTCGCCGCCCAGCTCCGCTCGGGCGCCGGGATCGCGGACCGCGTGCTGCCGCGCCTGGATCCCCATCGCCCCCGCCGCGTCATCGTGTTCGGCATGGGAGGCTCCGCCATCGCCGGGGATCTCGCCCGCGGGCTGGTCGATCGCGAAGGATCGTCGCCGGTCCATGTCTGCCGCCACTACGAGCCTCCGAGCTGGACCGCGCCCGAGGACTTCCTCATCTTCTCGTCCTACTCGGGGGAGACCGAGGAGACGGTGGCCGCCTATCGCAGGCTCCGCGATCATGCCGAGGACGCACTCGTCCTGACGACCGGGGGCTCCCTCGCGCGTCTCGCGGCGGAGGACGGCGTTCCGACCGCGCGGCTTCCCGAGGGGCATCCGCCACGAGCCGCGCTCGGCTACTCGCTGTCCACGCTGCTCCACGTTCTCTCCCACCGCGGCCTCCTCTTCGACGGGCCGGCCAGGGTCGAAGCCGCGGCCAGGGCGGTGGAAGAGGTCGCTTCCGCCTGCGGAAGGGGTGTGGTACAATCGCGCAACTCTGCCAAACAATTGGCGATACGTTTGGTTGGACGCGCTCTGGTCCTGATCGCGAACGAGCGGACTCTGGGGCCGGCGTCGCTGCGTTGGAAAGGGCAGCTCAACGAGAATTCCAAGCACCTCGCCTGGGCGTCGCCGCTTCCGGAAATGAACCACAACGAGGTGGACGGCTACGTGTCGCCCGCGGGTCTGGTGGGCGGGTTCGCGGCGATCATGCTTTGCGATCCCGGCGATCATCCTCGCGTGACGGCGCGGTTCCGCTGGCTCGAGGAGTATCTCGCGGGGCGAGGGGTGCAGGTGGAGACGGTCGAGGCGGCCGGCGGCGACGCGATGAGCCGTGTGCTCGGGTGCGTGGCCATGGGGGATTGGGTGAGCTACTACCTGGCCCTGCTCCACGGCGCCGATCCGAGCGCGCTTCCGGGCGTGCTCGCGCTCAAGCGGGCGCTCTCCGCGTGAAGCTGGTCGCGGTGATCCCGGTTGCCGGGGCCGGCACGCGGCTTCGGCCGCATACGCACACGGTGCCGAAGGCGCTGCTCGAGGTCGCGGGCAAGCCGATCCTGGCCCACATCCTGGACCAGGTCGCGGAGGCGGAGCCGGAGCGCGTCGTGCTGGTGATCGGCCCGGGCGTCCAGGGGCAGCAGATTCGACGCTGGGCAGAGCAACGCGGCGGGCTCTCCTTCTCGTTCGCCGTGCAGGAGGAGCCGCTCGGTCTCGGCCACGCGGTGCTGAAGGCGCGGGGCGAGGTGGGAGCGGCGCCGGTCCTGATCGTGCTCGGCGACACCATCGCGGTGGCGGCCCTGCAGGACATGGTGGCCGGAGGGTCCAAGGTAGGCGTGCGCGAAGTGGCCGACCCGCGGCGATTCGGCGTTGCCAACGTGGAAGGGGGACGCATCACGTCGCTCGTGGAGAAGCCGGAGCACCCGGTGTCCAACCTGGCCCTGGTCGGGGTGTACTACCTGGAGCATTCGCCGGTACTCTTCCGCTCGCTCGAGGCGATCGAGCGGGAGGGGAAGCGCACCAGGGGAGAGATCCAGCTCACGGACGGGCTCCAGCGCATGATCGAGGAGGGAGAAGACCTTCGTCCGTTTCCGGTGGAGGCCTGGTACGACTGCGGCAAGACGGAGACGCTGCTCGAGACGAACCGCGCGCTCCTCGACCGCGGGGCCGAGCCGGTGTCGCGGCCGGGCGTCGTCGTCCTGCCGCCGGTCGCGCTCGATCCGAGCGCGGACGTGCTCCACTCCGTCATCGGGCCCCACACCTCGATCGGGCCCGGCGCGCGCGTGCACCGGGCGGTCGTTCGCAATTCCATCATCAGCCAAGGCGCAACCGTCGAGAACGTTCTGCTCGACCTCTCGGTCGTGGGGGAGAACGCGGTGGTTCGCGGGGCCTATCAACGGCTCAACGTCGGCGATTCATCGGAGGTCGAGAGCACATGACGCTTGAAGCAACGCAGACCCGCCCTGCCTCGCGGTCCATGCCCGCGACGCGACATTCGTTCCTGTTCACGTCTGAATCGGTCACGGAAGGACATCCGGACAAGGTCGCCGACCAGATCTCGGATGCGATCCTGGACTCCATCCTCAAGGACGACCCCACGGGGCGCGTCGCGGCCGAGACCCTGGTCACGACCGGCCTCGCGTTCGTATCCGGCGAGATCACGACCAAGACCTACGTTGACATCCCGAAGGTGGTCCGGGAGACGATCCGCGCGATCGGCTACGACGACCCGGTCTTCGGCTTCGACTTCGAGACCTGCGCGGTTCTCACGTCGATCGACGAGCAGTCGAAGGACATCGCGATGGGCGTGGATCGCCGTGGCGCCGGAGACCAGGGGCTCATGTTCGGCTACGCCGTGCGCGAGACGCCGGAGTTGATGCCGGCGCCGATCCAGATCGCCCACCGGCTGACGAAGGCGCTCGCCGACGGACGGCGGTCCGGGAAGTTCCCGGAGATCCGCCCGGACGGCAAGTCGCAGGTCACCGTGGAGTACGAGGGCGGCGTGCCGAAGCGCGTGGACACGGTGGTGGTCTCCACGCAGCACGTCGATCTGAGCGACGCGGAGCTCAAGCGGCTTCGCGAGCGACTCATCCAGGAGCTGATCCTGCCGGTTCTCCCGAAGGATCTCCTCCACGGCGATCCGATCTTCCACATCAACCCCACAGGGCGGTTCGTCCTGGGCGGCCCGCGCGCGGACACGGGCCTGACGGGCCGGAAGATCATCGTGGACACCTACGGCGGCTCGGCCTCGCACGGAGGCGGCGCGTTCAGCGGGAAGGACCCGTCCAAGGTGGATCGCTCCGCGTGCTACGCGGCGCGCCACGTCGCGAAGAACATCGTCGGCGCCGGCCTGGCCGAACGCTGCACGGTGCAGGTCGCCTACGCGATCGGCATCGAGGAGCCGGTCTCGATCATGATCGACTCGCACGGCACCGGCCGCGTTCCGGACACCCGGCTCTCGGAGCTGGTGCGCAAGCACTTCGATCTCCGGCCCGACTCGATCATCAAGTCCCTCGACCTCAGGAAGCCGATCTACAGGAAGACCGCCGCCTATGGCCATTTCGGACGCGAGAACGAGGGCTTCCGCTGGGAGCTCCTCGACCGCGTGGAGGATCTGAAGCGTGACGCCTGACACCGCCGTGATGAATGCGCAGGGACATGTGGCCGATCCGAAGCTCGCCGAGTCGGGCGTGAACCGGATCGAGTGGGCCGAGCGGGAGATGCCCGTGCTGCGCCAGGTGAAGGCCCGCTTCGCCAAGGACAAGCCGCTCCAGGGACGGCGCCTCGCGGCCTGCCTGCACGTGACGACCGAGACCGCCAACCTCATGCTGACGCTGCAGGCCGGCGGAGCCGAGGTGACGCTATGCGCGTCCAACCCGCTCTCCACCCAGGATGACGTGGCCGCGGCTCTCGCGTACCGCTACAAGATCCCGACCTTCGCGATCAAGGGCGAGGACGCCGACACCTACTACAAGCACATCCACGCCGTTCTCGACGCGCGCCCCGAGTTCACGATGGACGACGGTGCCGACCTGGTAACCGTGCTCCACACGAAGCGGGCGGCTGATGCGGCGGGCGTGATCGCCGGCACCGAGGAGACGACGACCGGCGTGATCCGGCTCCGCAGCATGGCGCGGGACGGCGCGCTCCGCTATCCGATCCTCGCGGTGAACGACGCGAAGACGAAGCACCTCTTCGACAATCGCTACGGCACCGGGCAGAGCACGCTCGATGGCATCCTGCGCGCGACCAACCGGCTCATAGCGGGCTCCAAGTTCGTCGTGCTCGGCTACGGCTGGTGCGGCCGCGGCGTCGCGACGCGCGCCCGCGGGCTCGGCGCCCACGTGCTCGTCACCGAGATCGATCCGCTTCCGGCGCTCGAGGCGGTGATGGACGGATTCGAGGTCGTCCCGGCGGCGGAGGCTGCGCGGGTCGGCGACTTCTTCGTCACCGTCACGGGCAACATCAACGTCCTCCGCATGGAGCACTTCAAGGTCATGAAGGACGGTGCGATCGTGGCGAACTCGGGGCACTTCAACGTGGAGCTGGATCTGGAGACGCTCCGCCACGAGGCGAAGAGCATCCGCACGGTGCGTCCGTTCGTCGAGGAAGTCACGCTCGAGGGCGGAAAGCGGATGTACGTGCTCGGCGAGGGCCGCCTCATCAACCTGGCGGCGGCCGAGGGGCACCCGGCCTCGGTGATGGATATGAGCTTCGCGAACCAGGCGCTCGGCATCGAGTACCTGCTCTCGCACTCGAAGGAGCTGAAGCCGACGGTCTATCCGATCCCGAAGGCGCTGGACGAGGAGATCGCGCGTCTCAAGCTGGAGGCGCTCCACGTGGGCATCGACACGCTGACGCCCGAGCAGAGCGCATACCTCGCGTCATGGGAGCAGGGGACCTAGGCCGGAGGACGCCGATGCCGCTCCTGGGCCGGGTCTCGGTCCGGCGGAAGTACCAGATCCTGGGGCTCTGCCTTCTCTCCATCGCGCTGCTTCTCATCCTGGCCCTGTTCAGCCGCGACCCGCGGGACACCACCGCGGACGTGGTCGGAAGCGGATCGGTCCGCAATCAGGCGGGCGTGCTCGGCGCGCTCGCCGCGTCCGGGCTTGCCGCCGCATTCGGCGCGCTCGGCGCGTGGGCTCTGCCCATCGCTCTCCTCGCGTGGGGCTGGAACCGCGTCCGCCTCCATCCGGCGGGCGAGCTCTGGATCCGGACGGGCATCGCCGCATCCGCGTTCGCCTTTGCATCGGGCCTCCTCTTCCTCCTCGGCGGCGAGAACCAGGCGTGGGTCGGCGCGGTGGGCGGCTGGATCGGGCGCGTCGCCGCCCGTCTCCTCGGCACGATCGGCGGGGAGCTCTTCCTAGGCACCGGTCTCGTGATCGTCGGCCTCGTCGCCTTCGAGCTCGGAGCGGCGTCGCCGCTCCGCCAGATCCTGGGATCGTGGCTCGCGCGGCTCGCGCCCGAGCGCGGCCGGAAGAAGAAGCCCGCCGTCGCTGCGGCCGCCGCGCCGCAGGCCGCGGAGGGCGATCCCGGAGCG
>JAEHDN010000186.1 GCA_016880395.1 Candidatus Eiseniibacteriota bacterium | reverse complement strand
GGAGGGGGTCCTCGTCGCCGTGGCCGGCCCCAACCTCGAAACGGCAGCGGAGTACCGGTTCCTCCGCTGGGCGGGGGCCGACCTCGTGAGCATGTCGCTCGTGCCCGAGGCGATCGTCGCCGCCCACGCCGGCATGCGTCTTCTCGCGTTCGCGGTCGTGACCGACCTCTGCCTGCCCGACGCGCTCGAGTCGGTGGACGTGGCGCGCATCCTCGCCAACGCCGCGAAAGCCGAGCCCGTCCTGACGCGCCTCGTCACGAGTGTCCTCACCAAGCTCCCGGCTCGGACCCGGCACGCATGAGCGTGAAGGCCGAGCGGTTCATTCCCTTCGAGTCCACGCTCGACTCGCCCGCCTCGGAGCGGAAGGTCCTCGAGTTCTGGAAGGAGATCCGCGCGTTCGAGGAGGGGCTCCGGCGCCGCGAGGGATCGCCTCCGTTCGTCTTCTACGAGGGACCTCCCACCGCGAACGGCCTCCCCGGGGTGCACCACGTGCTCTCCCGGACCGTGAAGGACGTCGTGTGCCGCTACCAGGCGATGCTCGGGCGCTACGTCGCCCGTAAGGGAGGCTGGGACACGCACGGTCTCCCGGTCGAGATCGAGGTGGAGCGGGAGCTGGGCATCAGCGGCAAGGACCAGATCGAGCAGTTCGGGATCGCCGAGTTCAACGCGCGCTGCCGGCAGAGCGTGCTCAAGTACGAGAACGAGTGGCGGCGAAACACGGAGCGGATCGGCTTCTGGCTCGACATGGACCACTCGTACCTCACGTTCGCGAACGAGTACATCGAGACCGTGTGGTGGCTCCTCAAGCGCTTCTGGGACGCCCAGCTCCTCTACCTGGGACACAAGATCGTCCCCTACTGCCCGCGCTGCGGCACGCCGCTCTCGAGCCACGAGGTGAGCCAGGGCTACGACGACGTGACCGAGCCGTCGGTGACGGTGAAGTTCGCGCTCTCGGACGAGCCGGGGGCGTACGTGCTCGCCTGGACGACCACCCCCTGGACTCTCCCCGGAAACGTGGCGCTCGCGGTGGGCGCGGACCTCGACTACGTCCGCGTTCGCCAGACGATCGACGGCCAGGAGGAGCGCTATTACCTGGCCCGCGCGCGGCTCGCCCAGCTCGTCGGCGAGTACGAGATCGAGAAGGAGCTCAAGGGGCGCGATCTCGTGGGGACGCGCTATCGGCCCCTCTTCGACTTCATCGACCTCGAGGCCTTGACCGACAGGAAGGCCTACTACGTGACCGGGGCCGACTTCGTCACGACCGGAGACGGAACCGGTGTCGTGCACACCGCCGTCATGTACGGCGAGGACGACTACCAGCTGGGGATGAAGCTCGACCTGCCGCAGCGCCACACGGTGGATCCCCGCGGCCGCTTCACCGCGGAGGTCACGCCCTGGGCGGGGGAGTTCGTGAAGGACGCCGAGCCGGAGATCCGGCGCTGGCTGAGGAAGCACGGCTCGCTCTACCGCGAGGAGATGACCACACACAGCTATCCGTTCTGCTGGCGGTGCGACTCGCCGCTCCTCTACTACGCCTGGAAGACCTGGTACATCGCGACGACCCGCTATCGCGACCAGCTCCTCGCCGCGCACCGGACGGTGGAGTGGCATCCGCAGGACATCGGCTCGAACCGGTTCGGCAACTGGCTCGAGAACAACGTCGACTGGGCGCTCTCCCGGAACCGCTTCTGGGGCACGCCGCTCCCGATCTGGCGCTGCGCATCGTGCGGGTCGGAGCGGTGCGTCGGGAGCGTGGCGGAGCTGCGCCAGGGGAAGAACGTCCCCGAGGCGCTCGACCTGCACCGGCCGTACGTGGACCAGGTGACCTTCGACTGCCCGGGCTGCGGCGCGGAGCAGCGGCGCGTCCCCGAGGTCATCGACGTGTGGTTCGACTCGGGCGCCATGCCCTACGCGCAGTGGCACTACCCGTTCGAGCACGAGAAGGACTTCGGCAGGCTCTTCCCGGCGGACTTCGTGTCGGAGGGAATGGACCAGACGCGGGGCTGGTTCTACACCCTCATGGCGATCGCGGTCCACGTCTCCGGACGCGCGCCCTACCGGCACGTGCTGCCGCTCGAGCTGATCCTCGACAAGCAGGGCAAGAAGATGAGCAAGTCGAAGGGGAACGCGGTCAATCCCGACATCGCTCTCGACCAGCGCGGGGCGGACGCGCTCCGCTTCTACCTGATCGCGGCGAGCCCGCTCTGGACGCCCACCCGCTTCGACCTCGACGGCGTGACGGAGGTGACGAAGAAGCTCCTCGGGACCCTCCGGAACGTCGGGCAATTCTTCGCGCTCTACGCGAATATCGACGGCTACGATCCGGGCCGGCGGGAGCCCGCGAGCCCCACGCTCCTGGACCGCTGGGTCGTCTCCCGGCTCCAGACACTGATCGGGGCGACGCGCGAGGCGCTCGACGCGTACGACCTCACGCGCGGGGCGCGGGGGATTCAGGACTTCGTGCTGGAGGAGCTGTCGAACTGGTACGTGCGGCGCTCGCGGCGGCGCTTCTGGAAGGCCGGAGATCCCGCCGACAAGCGCGCGGCGTACGACACGCTGTGGGAGTGCCTCCGCGTCGTGTCGCGGCTCCTCGCCCCTTACACCCCCTTCGTGGCGGAGGAGCTGCATCAGCACGTGATCCGGCCCGGGGCTCCCGGGGAACCGGAGAGCGTGCACTGGTGTGATTTCCCCGAGCCCGACCGGGCGCGGATCGACGAGCGCCTCGAGCGCTCGATGGAGCTGGCCCTCCGGGTGGTCAATCTCGCGCGGTCGGCGCGGAACGCATCCTCGCTGCGCACGCGCCAGCCGCTTCGCCGCGTGGCCGTGGCGGGGCTCCGGGATCGCGAGGCCGGGGAGCTGGCCGGCCTGGCCGGGATCGTCCTCGACGAGCTGAACGTGAAGGAGCTGGTCCTGAACGTGCCTCGCGAGGATCTCGTGTCGGTGGCCGTGAAGGCGAACTTCGCGGTCCTTGGAAAGAAGGTCGGCGGGGCGATGAAGGAGATCGCCGCGCGGATCCAGGAGGCCAGACCGGAGGAGATCCGGGCGGCGATCCTGGGCGGCGGCTGGGATGTGGAGGCCGGGGGACGGACGTTCCGCCTCTCCGCCGACGACGTTTCGGTCGTCGAGGCATCCAAGCATCCCTGGGTCGGTCTCGTGGACGGGCCGCTCGCGGTAGCCGTCGACACGACCCTGGACGAGGACCTCCGGACGGAAGGGCTCGTCCGCGAGTTCGCGCACCGGATCCAGGCGCTCCGCAAGAGCGCCGAGCTGGACGTGACGGACCGGGTCCGGCTCACCTGGGAGCTCTCGCCAGCGCTGGCGAGGGCGTGCGAACGTTTCGAAGGCTACATCCGCGAGGAAGTCCTGGCGGACGAGCTCGTGTCACGCGCCCCGGCCGGTGGCGCCGTCGAGGAATGGACGTTCGACGGCGAACGCGCCCGCGTGGGCATCGAGCGTGTGCACAAAGGAGGATGACGTTGCTCACCAAGAAGGATCTCAAGCATTTCGAGGAGCGGCTTCTGGAGGAGCGTCGCAAGCTCCTGGGCCAGCTCGGGTACCTCGAGAAGACGATGACGCAGACGCAGCGGGACGCCGGCGGGGACCTCTCCGCGTACTCCTTCCACATGGCCGACATGGGGACGGACGCGATGGAGCGTGAGAAGGCTTTCTTGTTCGCCTCGGCCGAGGGCCGGCTCCTCTACAACGTGGATCAGGCGCTCCGCCGTCTCTACCGGAGCGAGTACGGCGCCTGCCAGACCTGCGGCAAGGAGATCGGCAAGGCCAGGCTGGACGCAAT
>JAEHDN010000020.1 GCA_016880395.1 Candidatus Eiseniibacteriota bacterium | reverse complement strand
GGTTGGAGGTCGAGTTTTGGGCACGCCTCCGGCCTCTGTCAAGCGATTGGATGCCCGCGCGGCGGGGAGGGTTGGAAGGAATTCGGCTGCGGCTAGTCGGGCCGGGCCGTGAGGGTTCGGCCGCGGTAGCGGGACACCGCCAGGTCCACGATCTCTTCGATCAGGGACCCGTAGTCCCGGCCGGCTTGCTTGGCCGCCAGGGCGAACTCCGCGGTGGAGTGGAGCCAGGGATTGGGGTTCACCTCGAGCAGGTAGATCTTGCCGTCGGCGGTCAGGCGCACATCGGCCCGCGCGTAGTCTCGGATCTCGAGCGCGCGGTAGGCCGTGACGGCGGTCTCCTGGATCTCGGCGAGCATCTCCTCGCTCAGGTTCTCGGGGATGCGGAGCTTCGTCTTCCTGTAGGCGTCCGTTCCGCGCTCCCACTTCACCTCGGTGCCGGCGATCCTCGGGGTCCCCACGGGCAGGTCGGAGAGATCCAGCTCGACGACCGGAAGGGCGGTCGGGGTCTCGTTGCCGAGCACCGACACGTAGAGCTCGCGTCCCTCGATGTACTCCTCGATGAGCACCGGCGAGTCGAGATCGGCATGGAGTGCGTCGATCCGCTCCATCAGCTCCTTGATCGACCCGACGACGGCGCTGAACTCGATGCCGATCGACCCATCCTCCCGCTTCGGCTTCACGATGACGGGGAAGTGGATGTCGTCCGACCACTGGAGCCGTCCCTGGTAGACCGTCGCGAAGTGGGGCGTGCGGAGGCCGTGGAAGGTGAAGAGCCGCTTGGCCACCGCCTTGTCCTGCGCGAGGAGGAGGCCGGACGGGCCCGAGCCGGTGTAGGGCAGGTGGAGCAGATCGAGATACGCGGCGATGTTCAAGTCCTTCGTGTCGTCGCCGCCGTACGACTCGGTGAGGTTGAAGACGAGATCGGCCTCGATGCCCGCGAGCGCCTTGAGGCTCCGCCTCCGGCCGTCGAGGCAGTGCTCGATCACCGTGTGCCCGCGCTTCGTGAGCGCCTCGGTGATCTCCTCGCGATCGCTCTTCTCGCGGCGCTTCCTGCCCCGCTTCGGGCTCTCCGGCGGGAGCTCGGGCGCTTCCTCCTCGAGCTCGTGCCACGCGTCGTACAGGATGCAGATGGTGAACGGGTTCTCCGTCATGCGTCCTCGTCGTGGGCCATCACACGTTCCGGAACTTGCCCCGAGCCATGTAGTTCATGGCCAGCGCCGTTCCGTAGGCGGTGAGAGCCACGAGATAATCGGCCTCCTTGCCCCGAAGTCCGAGATAGCCGCGCGCGCGGCACGCCTCGACGAGCGAGTCCACCATGGCGCGAACCAGCGGGCGCCGGACACCCGTCCAGTGGGCGATCTTGTCGATGAGCTTGTTCCGGTGCTGCTCGACGATCTCCCACGCCGGCCGGACAGGTTTCCGGCGGCTCCCCCTCGGCAGGAAGATGTCCACCAGCTCGTCGTCCGGATTGAGCTCCATCGCCGCCCGGTTGCGCGCCGCGGCGTCGTCGAAGACCTCCCGGACGGTGCCTTCCATGTCCTCGACGGTGATGTCGGGACGCGCGCGCTTGACGACCGGCTCCCGGTCCCCGCACGCCTGCACCGTGCGATCCACGTACTCGAGCTTCGCGAGCGCGGGCCAGCCGGCGTAGCGCTCGCGCCACGGATAGCCCGGCGTGAGCCAGACGGCGAAGGTTTCGGCGAAGTCCTCGTCCGGATGTTTCTGCGCGTACCATCCCGGCAGATGTCGCACGTAGTCGCGGCTGAATGGAACCGGCCGATAATCTTCATGATAGCGTCGCCGGAACGGCCCGAACGTAGCACGCCACTCGGCCGTCTGGTAGAGGCGATACGCGTAATTGAACGCGTGTCCCGCCTCGTGACGCAGGTACATCATGACCTCGCGCGGGCTCTCGAGCTCGTTGCGCTCGCGCTCGATCCGCGCGAGCCTGCGATCGGCCAGATAGAACGGGATCCCGATGATCGGATGCCCCGAGGGACAGCCCCACTCGTCCGTGAGGTAGTACCGAGGGCGCCAGCGTCGGATGCCCTTCGCCGTAAGCTCGCCCGCCAGCCTGTGGAGAAATGGTTCGACCGGAGAGCCCTCGATCCTGAGCCCAAGCTCAGCGAGCGGCTGGTCGACGAATTCGCGGGCAGGGTCCGCGGCGGGAGGAGGAGGCGCGGCCTCGGCCTCCTCGACGGGCCCTTCGGGATGCAACGGCAAGGACATGGGTACAGGCTACCATCCCGGGCCGCGGAGAGAAGATTTTGCTTTACAAAGGCGCGGGATCGCCCGATACTTTGTGTGTTGCCTGACGGTAGTGAGAAGCACACAAGGTGTGACTGTCGCCGCAGGAGAGACGATTCCTGCGGCGTTTTGCGTATCCGGGCGGGGCTTCACGATTTGTCCGGAACCCGGCCAAGGTGGCTGGGAGTTGCCGCGCAAGCGGCGTGTTGGGGTAGCACCCCGTAGTAGAAGGAGCATCTCAGTGGCGAGTGGAACGGTGAAGTGGTTCAACGAGGCGAAGGGTTTTGGTTTCATCCAGCAGGAAGGTGGCGAGGACGTGTTCGTCCACTATTCCGCGATCCAGGGCGATGGCTTCAAGACGCTGGCCGAAGGCGAGCGCCTCGAGTTCGACATCGTCCGTGGGCCGAAGGGCCTCCAGGCCGCTAACGTCCGCAGGGCGTAGGCAGCCGAACCACGGACACTCCGTCATGCACGGGGCGGCGCATCCAGCGCCGCCCCGTTCGCATTTCTCCAGACCCGATGGACGCATGACCGACGCGAGCGCACCCGCTGCTCTCTACGCGAGCCCAGAGATCTACGACGTCGCCTTCGGCTGGGATCTGGCGCTCGAGCTCGACTTCCTCGAGTCCTGCTTTGCCGCCCACGTGGCGGGCCCCGTGCGGCGCATTCTGGAGCCGGCCTGCGGGACGGGCCGGCTGCTCGAAGCGCTCGCGCTCCGCGGCTACGAGGTGGCGGGCTACGATCTGAGCCCCGAGATGGTCGCGTTCGCCTCGCGCCGCCTCGGCGCGCACGGAGGCCGCGCCCACCGCGGAGACATGGCGACGTTTCGCCCGCCGGGCCGCTTCGATGTCGCGATCAACCTCGTGAACTCGATCGGCTACCTGCTCGAGGACGATCAGGTGCTCGCCCACTTCGAGCGGATCGCCGAGGCGCTCCGCCCCGGCGGCATCTACATCGCGCAGTTCAACTACGCCGGGGAGCCGCCCGAGCTGACCACGTTCGGCCCCTGGGGCAACCGGCGCCAGGATCTCTCCACGACGCTCACCTGGACCGTGGTCCGGGAGGAGCCCGAGGCCAAGCGCTCCCACCAGCACGCGCGCATCACGGCGCGGCGGGGCAAGGAGCGACTCCGGATCGAGGAGGATCACGTGCTGCGGCTCTGGACGCAGGAGGACGTGGACGCGCTCCTCGCGAGGAGCCCGCTCGCTCTCGAAGCTGTCTACCACGATCGCTTCGATCCGTTCCCGATCGATATCCCGCGCACGGGCGAGTACGGGAATCTCTACCACGTTCTGGCGCGACGGTAGGGTCGGCCGCTCCGGACGGAGCGCCGCTTCGAGCGTCCGGAAGACTAGTGGGGAAGCGTGGCGGTGAAGTCGAGGATCGCCGCCGCGAGCGAATCGGGATGGTCGATGGGCACGAGGTGCCCCGAGTCGTAGAACCGCCGCCCCACCGCGGGACCCGTCGTCTCGTAGCCGAGCCGCTTCCGAGCGCTCGTCCAGGACTCCGCCTCTGGCCACGTCGCTTCGGTGAGCACCACCATCACGGGCTGCTTCAGCCCGCGAACGCGGGGCCTGAGGTCGGTGCGCCATGTCTCCCGGAAGTAGGCGGTCATCACCTCGGGCGACACGAGATTGGCCTTCGCGACGACGGAGTCCATCTGGCTCGAATCCCGCGTCATTTGCTGGAACATGCCGACGACGAAGATCGGATAGCGATCGCGCATGAGCATCTCGAGGTTGGCGATCCGCTCGGAATCGGCCTCGATGTAGGTCGGCGTGTCGATGGGAACGATCGCGCGGGCGCGCGAGGGATGGGCCGCGGCCTCCTCGAGCGCGACGAACGCGCCATAGGACTGGCCCACGAGCACCGCCTTCTTGATCTTCTGCCGGTCGAGGGTGCGATCCAGCGCCGACGCCACGGTGCGCACCGAGATGGGGCTCAAGGGCGCGGATTCGCCGTGGCCGGGCAGGTCGACGCGCAGGACGCGGTACCGAGCCTCCAGGCGCGGGGCCACGCGATCCCAGAGATGTCGGTCCTGGCCGACGCCGTGGATCAGGACGATCGTCGGCTCTCCCTCACCGGTCGAAGAGGATGACAGGCTGGGAGACTCCGGGAGGGCCGGAGGGGCCGAGACGAGGACCAGGGCGGCGACGAGGGTCGCGAGAGCCGGGGCGGGACGTGGGCGGGGGAGCGTCATCGAGACCTCAATTCTACCAGAGCCGTCGCGCGCGGGGAGCTAGCCCTGGCGGCGGTGGAGCGCGTGGGGTCCGGCCTGATCGGTCGGCATGAGCAGGATGGTCTGCACGTTGACGTGCGGCGGCCGCGTCACCGCCCAGGCCACGGCGTCGGCCACGTCCTCGGCGCGGAGCGGCTCCACTCCCTTGTAGACCGAGGCCGCGCGCTCGCGATCCCCCCCGAACCGCACCAGGCTGAACTCCGTCTCGGCGAGGCCGGGCTCCACGTTGGTCACGCGTACGCCCGTGCCGAGCACGTCGTACCGGAGCGCGTCCGAGATCGCCCGGACCGCGAACTTGGTCGCCGCATACACGGCCCCTCCCGCGTAGACGAGGTGCCCGGCCACGGATCCGATGTTCACCACGTGCCCGCGGCGGCGCTGGGTCATGCCCGGGAGCACGGCCCGCGTCACGTAGAGGAGCCCCTTCACGTTGGTGTCGATCATCTGATCCCAGTCGTCGGGGCTTCCGGCGTGGACCGGATCGAGCGCGAGCGCGAGGCCGGCGTTGTTGACGAGAATGTCGGTCTTCCCGAGGAGGGAGTCCGCCTGGGCGAGCGCCCGCTCGGTGGCCGCGCGGTCGCGCACGTCGAACGCCAGGGTCGCCACCTCGACCTGATGCTCCCGGCGGATCTCCGCGGCCACGCGCTCGAGCCGGTCCTCGCGGCGCCCGGTGATCGCGAGCGCGCACCCTTCCGCGGCCAGCCGCTTCGCGATCGCCTCGCCGAAGCCGCTCGTCGCGCCGGTGACCAGGGCCCAGGAACCTCGGATCGTGCTCATCGAGTCGTCTCCCGCAGAGAATGCCGATGGATATCCGGAAGCGGGGGAGGATAGCACCGATCGCGGTGGCGAGTTCCGGAATCGTCCCCTAGACTGCCGCGGGGAGCGGGCGGTCGCACCAGGGAGGGGTGGACCCATCGACGACATTCTCGTGATCGGCGGCGGCATCCACGGCGTCGCGGTCGCGCGCGACGCGGCGCTGCGGGGGCTTCGCGTCCTCCTCGTCGAGGCGGGAGACATCGCGTCCGGCACGAGCAGCCGCACGTCGAAGCTCGTCCATGGCGGCATTCGCTATCTCGAGACCGGCGAGTTCGGCCTCGTGCACGAGGCGCTCCGCGAGCGCTCGATCCTCCTCGCCACGGCACCCGCGCTCGTCCGCCCCGTCTCCTTCCTCCTGCCGCACTACCGGGGCGCCGGCCGGCCGCGCTCCTGGATCCGCCTCGGCCTTGCGCTCTACTCGCTCCTCGCGCGGGGGGCGCCCGCGGATCTGCGCGCGCACCGGAGCGTGACGCCCGCCGAGGCGCTCGCGCTCGAGCCAGGGCTCGAGCCGTCCGGGCTGGAGGGCGCCTCCCTGTTCGCCGACGCTCAGATGGAGGATGCGCGCCTCTGCGTCGCGCTCGCCATGGATGGGGCGCGCGCGGGGCTCGAGATCCACACGCACACGGCGGTCGTGGGTCTCGCGCGCGACGGTGACGGATGGCGCGCAAGGATACGGGGCGCGCTCGACGGATCCGAGCGCGAGGTGAAGGCCCGCTTCCTCGTCAACGCGGCGGGACCCTGGGCGGACGACGTGGAACGGCTCGCCGGCGGGACCGGCCCAGGACGCGTGCGCCGCACGCGGGGCAGCCACGTGGTGGTGCCCGCCGTGACGCGGGGACGTGCGCTCCTTCTCACCGCGCGGCGCGACGGTCGCGTCTTCTTCGTTCTTCCGTGGGGCGATCACTCGCTCCTCGGCACGACCGACGTGGACGACGATCGCTCTCCCGAGCGCATGCGCCCTCCCGCCGAGGACATCCGCTATCTCCTCGAGGAGGGCACCCGCGCCATCCCCGGTCTCCACGGCATCCGCCCCGTGCGAGCCTTCGCGGGCGTGCGGTCGCTCGTCCGCTCGGGCGCCGCCCTGCCTTGGGCGAATGCGCGGGAGCACCGCATCGTGCGCGGGCCGGGACGGACCACACTGATCGGCGGCAAGTACACGACGCACAGGAGCCTCGCGGAGCGCGTCGTGGACCAAATCGTCGCGACCCTCGGCCTCGCGGCCCGTCCGTGCGACACCGCGCTCAGGCCGGTCGCTTCGGGCGCCGGGATCGAGGCGCTCCGCGCGGCGCATCCCGGGCGCCGCGACCTTCCCGCCGAACAGCAGCAGCACCATGGGCCGAACGTCGCCCGCATACTGCTCGTGGAGCGGGACGATCCCGGCGCTCCACTTCGCATTCACCAGAAAATCACGGCGCGACG
>JAEHDN010000185.1 GCA_016880395.1 Candidatus Eiseniibacteriota bacterium | reverse complement strand
GTGCGAATCTTCGACCGCGCGATCCGCGTGGCCAAGATCCCGATCGCCTACACGCAGGGCTTCAATCGGCACGCCAAGATCGCGTACGGGCCTCCACTCTCGCTCGGATCCACCAGCTCCTCGGAGTACTTCGACCTCGATCTGGCGCAGCCGTGCCCCTGGCCCACGATCGAGGCCATGAACGAGATCCTGCCCGAGGGGATACGGATCCTCGAGGGGCGGCCGTTCTCCCGGACGGGAGAGTCCCTCATGGCTGCCATCGGTCGGGCGGACTACAGGGTTCGGCTCACTCCGTATCTGATGGACGAGCTCACGCGGGGCGAGGACGTGCACCGCGTCCGGGCGGAGCTGGAGCGTTCGATTGCGTCGTTCACGGCGTCCGGCGACTGGCCGGTCGCCAAGCAGAGTCATGGTCAGAAGGGCAAGACGGTCAACGCGCGTCCCGCGGTCGCGGAGGTCGCGCTGGATCCGGAGGCCGGACCGGTCGGTGTGCGCATCGCATCACGCCTGCAGTCGACCGGGTATCTCCGTCCCGATCTCCTCGTCCGGAGCTTCCTGCCCTCATTCGAATTCGACCCTCGCCTCCTCCTGGTCCATCGCGACGCGATGTGGGTGGAGCGCGGCGGGACTCTCCGAACTCCCCTCGAGGCTCTCGAGGATTCGGCATTCTGGCGGGCGATTCCCGTCGACTCCGTGGACCCGGGTCGGACGGACCCCGCTTTGGAGGTTGATGCGTCGAGAAATCATCATTAACGCAAGCCCCAGCGAGACCCGGATCGCGCTCCTCGAGGACAAGGAGCTGGTCGAGATCCTGGTCGAGCGGCCCGAGGCCGTGCGACGGGTGGGGGACATCTACAAGGGGCGAGTGAACGCGGTCCTGCCGGGCATGCAGGCGGCGTTCGTCGACCTGGGACTCGAAAAGAGCGCATTCCTGCACGCGTCGGACCTGCAGCCCGACTCGGACCTCGACGAGATGTTCGAGGAAGACGAGGACGGAGACGACCGGAAACGCTCCGGCGGACGGGGACGGCGCGACGAGGCGCCCCCCCGCATCGAGGACGCGCTGAAGAAGGGCCAGGAGATCCTGGTCCAGATCACGAAGGAGCCCATCGGAACGAAGGGCCCCCGCGTGACCACGCAGGTGTCGCTCCCGGGCCGCTACCTCGTCTACATGCCCGCCCACGAGCACGTGGGCGTGTCGCGGAAGATCGAGGACCGCACGGAACGCACGAGGCTCAAGACGCTCCTCCGGGAGCTTCGGCCGAAGGGAGCGGGCGTGATCGTCCGCACGGTCGGTGCGGAGCAGGGACGGAAGGAGTTCCAGAGCGACGTCAAGTATCTGGAGCAGCTCTGGCAGAAGATCGAGAAGCAGGCCGAGCGCTCGCGGGCGCCCTCGCTCCTCCACCAGGAGATGGAGTTCACGACCGGCTTGATCCGGGACATCTTCACCGAGGACGTCGCGCAGCTCGTCATCGACTCGAAGGAGGAGCACCGGCAGATCCTGCGCTATCTCTCGACCTACGCGCCCGAGCTCAAGCCGCGGGTGAAGCAATACCGCGGCGAGGCGCCGATCTTCGACCACTTCGGGATCGAGGGCGAGATCGAGAAGGCGATGGAGCGGAAGGTCTGGCTCAAGAAGGGCGGCTACATCACGATCGACCAGACCGAGGCCTTGGTCGCGATCGACGTGAACACGGGCCGGTTCACGGGGAAGAAGAGCCAGGAGGAGACGATCCTCAAGACAAATCTCGAAGCGGCGGAGGAGATCGCGCGTCAGCTCCGGCTCCGGGACCTGGGCGGCATCGTCGTCCTTGATTTCATCGACATGGAGGACGAGGCGAACAAGAAGGCGGTGGTGGACACGCTCCGGAACCGGCTCAAGCGGGACCGCTCGCGGACGAAGGCGTTCGCGGTGAGCGACCTGGGCCTGGTCGAGATGACGCGGCAGCGGCAGCGGCCGAGTCTGGCGAACTACTTCACCGAGAACTGCGCAGCCTGCGAGGGCACCGGTCGGGTGCTGTCGCTCTCGTCGGCGACGCTCAAGATCGAGCGGATGCTCCGCCGCGTGGGCCAGCGCTCGCGGGAGCGGCAGCTGCTCCTGCGCGTGCATCCGGACGTCGCGGTCCATCTGGTCGAGCAGAACGCCGACCGGCTCGAGCGTCTGGAGAAGCAGTACCGGTTCCGGGTGGAGATCCGGGACGACCCGTCGCTCCGCCGGGACGAGATCCGGCTGTTCCGGGGGAAGACCTTCGAGGAGATCACCAAGCAGTACGAGCGCTGAGCCCGGCGCGCCTTGGCGCCGGCGTCGACACGAGCAACGAACGAAAGGATCGCCGACTCATGAGTACAGGCACACGCTATGCCGTCATCGAAGCCCAGGGGCTCCAGTTCCGCGTCGCGCCCGAGGAGGAGCACATCCTGCCCCATCTCGGAGCCGAGGAGGGGCGCGAGCTCACGTTCGATCGGGTTCTCCTGATCGGAGGCGAGGGCGGAGTCACGCTGGGCCGGCCGGTGATCGAGGGGGCGTCCGTGACGGCCCGCGTCCTCGGCACGGAGCGCGGTCCCAAGATCACGGTCGGGACCTACAAGCGGCGGAAGAAATATCGCCGGAAGATCGGATACCGCGATACCTTGACGAGGGTCAAGATCCTCGATATCCGCGTTTAGTCGGAAGGAGCGTAGCGGACATGGCACACAAAAAGGGAGTATCGAGCTCGAAGAACGGCCGCGACTCCGCGTCGCAGCGCCTCGGCGTGAAGCGCTTCGGCGGCGAGCGGGTCACGGCCGGCAGCATCATCGTGAGACAGCGGGGCACGGCGGTAGCACCCGGCCTCTTCGTGGGTCGGGGCAAGGACGACACGCTGTTCGCGCTGAAGGACGGCGTGGTGGTGTTCCGCCGCCGGGGCAAGAACAAGATGTCCGTCTCCATCGATCCCGCGCCGGGCGCGACCGAGGCGGCCCGTGCCTAAGATCACCGTCGTCGGAGCGGGAAACGTCGGCGCCTCCTGCGCGATCTACGCGGCCGAGGCGGAGCTGGGGGACGTCGTTCTCATCGACATCCTGGAGGGCGTGGCGAAGGGCAAGGCGCTCGACCTCCTCGAGGCCGGCCCGGTGCGCGGCTACGACGCGTACGTCGAGGGGAGCGGCGATCTCGCGGCGATGAAGGGGAGCGATCTGGTGATCGTGACGGCGGGTCTTCCGCGGAAGCCCGGCATGTCGCGGCTGGATCTCCTGAAGGCGAACGCGGACATCGTGCGCGGCGTGGCCGAGGCGATCAAGCAGCACGCGCCGAAGGCGTTCGTCATCTGCGTCACGAATCCGCTCGACGTGATGACGTACCTCACGTACCGCATCACCGGCTTCCCGCGCGAGCGCGTGATGGGCATGGCGGGAGTCCTCGACTCTTCGCGGTTCCGGACATTCCTCGCCATGGAGATGGGCGTGTCGGTCGAGGACGTGCAGGCGATGGTGCTGGGCGGCCACGGCGACACGATGGTTCCGCTCCTCGACTACGCGACGGTCTCGGGCATCCCGGTGAAGAACTTCATCCAGCCGGAGCGCCTCGCGGAGATCGTGCAGCGGACGCGGGACGGCGGCGCCGAGATCGTGAAGCTGCTCCAGACGGGGAGCGCCTTCTACGCGCCGGCCTCGTCCGCGGTGCAGATGGCGGAGTCGATCCTCCGCGACAAGAAGCGCCTCCTGCCGGTCGCGGCGTATCTCGACGGCGAGTACGGTCTGAAGGATCTCTACCTGGGCGTCCCTGCGATCCTGGGAGCCAAGGGGATCGAAAAGATCGTGGAGCTCACGCTCGACGCGGGAGACAAGGC